>CASRZA010000053.1 GCA_949439935.1 uncultured Bacilli bacterium | reverse complement strand
AAGTTTCTGGAAGACTTGGTGGAGCTGAAATCGCAAGAAGTGAAGGATATACAGAAGGAACTGTACCACTTCATACTCTTCGCGCTAATATCGACTATGCTACTAGTGAAGCCGATACTACTTACGGTAAGATAGGTGTTAAAGTGTGGATCTACAAAGGTGAAATACTAGGTGTACCTTCTTTCGAAGAAGAGGATAATAAAAACGAAAGACGCGACAACAGAAAAAGAAACGACAATCGTCGTGATAATAGAAGAGACAACAATAGACACGAAGTAAAGGGAGGTAATGACCATGTTGATGCCAAAGAGAGTTAAGTATCGTAAACCTCATCGTTTGTCATACGAAGGTAAAGCAAAAGGAAATACTGAACTACACTTCGGTGAATATGGACTTGTAGCTACCGAAGGTGGATACGTAAACTCTAGACAAATAGAGGCTGCTCGTATCGCCATGACACGTTATATGAAACGTGGAGGTAAGGTATGGATCAACATCTTCCCACATTTAGGAAGAACTGCTAAGCCTTTAGGCGTTCGTCAAGGAACAGGAAAAGGTTCTGTAGAGGAATATGTAGCAGTCGTAAAAAAGGGTAAGATCATGTTCGAAGTCGGAGAAGTGAGCGAGGAAATAGCTCGCGAAGCTCTTCGCCTTGCATCTCACAAACTTAGTGTTAAAACTAAAATAGTGAAAAAAGAAGAAAGCGGTGTTAATTAATGAAATTAGAAGAAATGAGAAAAATGACACCTAGTGAAATAGATAAAAAGATCGTCGAGATTAAAGACGAACTATTCAAGCTTAAAATGCAACAGTCAACTGGTGCTCTTACACAGACTCACAAGATCAACGAGTTACGTAAGACGATAGCTAGATTGAAGACAGTAAAGCGCGAATTAGAAAATGGAGGTAATTAATTATGAGTGAAACTAAAAAAGTAACTCTAGTAGGTAGAGTAGTAAGCGACAAAATGGATAAAACTATCACCGTTTTAGTTGAAACTCAAAGAAAACATCCATTATATGGTAAGATGGTCAAATATTCTAAAAAATACCATGCCCATGACGAAAATAATGAAGCAAAAGTAGGAGATACAGTTAAGATAGTACAGACTAGACCACTCGCAAAAACAGTCGATTATGAACTAGTGCAAGTACTTGAAAAAGCTGTAATCTTATAGTGGAGGTAACTTATGATACAGTCAGAAAGTAGATTAAAAGTTGCTGATAACTCAGGAGCAAGAGAAATTCTTGTAATTAGAGTTTTGGGCGGAAGTAAAAAAAGATATGCAAATATCGGAGACGTCGTCATAGGAACAGTCAAAAAGGCTCTTCCTAACGGAAATGTCAAAGCAGGAAAAGTAGTTAAAGCAGTTATAGTTAGAAGTGTACAGGGCAAAAGAAGAGCAGATGGAAGTTACATCAAATTCGATGATAACGCTTGTGTTCTAATCAAGGAAGACAAGTCTCCAGTAGGAACTCGTGTTCTTGGACCAGTTGCTAGAGAACTTCGCGATAAAGAGTATACTAAGATCGTATCTCTTGCGCCTGAGGTTTTATAGGAGGATACTTATGAAGATAAAAGTTGGAGATACAGTTACAGTTATCGCCGGTTCTGATAAAGGTAAAACTGGTAAAGTAACTAAGACATTAAAGAAAGAAAACCGCGTCATCGTCGAAGGTGTACACGTCGTATATAAGCACGTTAAACCTAATAGATTCAACGAGACAGGTGGAATTTTACAAGTTGAAGCGCCTATTCACGTATCAAATGTAAAACTAGCTGATGAAAAAACTACTAAAAAAACTGCAAAGAAAGAAACTAAGAAGGAGAGTGAAAAATAATGACAGAATTCAAAAAATTATACGAAGAAAAAATCGTAAATGAACTCAAAAATGAATTTCACTATACTTCAAAAATGGAAGTACCTAAATTAGAGAAAATCGTCATCAACATCGGTGTCGGAGACGGTGCTCACGATGAAAAGTTCATCGAGGCTGCTGTAAAAGAATTAGCTTTAATTTCAGGACAACAACCTGTCGTTACTAAGGCTAAAAAGTCTATTGCTGGATTCAAGATAAGAGAAGGTAATACTGTAGGTACAAAGGTCACATTGCGTGGCGATAATATGTACAGCTTCTTAGAGAAGTTAGTACGCATCGTACTACCTGCTGTCCGCGACTTTAGAGGAATTTCTCCTAAGGCGTTCGACGGTAAGGGTAATTACACTTTAGGTTTAAAAGATCAATTAGTCTTCCCTGAAGTCGTATACGATGACGTCGTTAAGTTAAGAGGAATGGATATTGTATTCGTTACTACAGCAAAAACTAACGATGAAGCATTGAAATTGTTAAGTGGCTTTGGAATGCCATTTAGAAAGTAGGAGAGACTATGGCAAGAAAGAGTTTAGTTATTAAAAATAAACGTAAACCTAAGTTTAAGGTTCGCGAATATACACGTTGCGAAAGATGTGGACGTCCACACGGCGTGCTACGTAAATATAAATTATGCCGTATTTGTTTCAGAGAACTTGCTAACGAAGGCGAAATTCCAGGCGTAAAGAAATCAAGTTGGTAGAAGGGAGCAGAAGATATGAACGATAGAATAGCAGATATGCTTACGAGAATTCGTAATGCGAATATAATGAAATACGACACTGTCGAAGTCTTGGGTTCAAAGATGACTGAAGAAATTTCAAGAATCTTGAAGCAAGAAGGATACATTTCTGATTACAGCGTCGAAAAGAATATTAAAGGCAACAAGATAACTTTGAATCTTAAATATGCTAATAACAAAAAAGAGAAAGTTATCACTGGCTTAAAGAGAATAAGCAAACCAGGTTTGCGCGTTTATGCTAAGGCTTCCGAGCTTCCTAGAGTTTTAAATGGACTTGGAATCGCAATAATCTCTACTTCAGATGGTGTTATGACTGATAAAGAAGCTAGAGGAAAAGGACTAGGAGGCGAAGTACTTGCCTATATTTGGTAAGAAAATGTTATGAGTAGAATTGGAAATAGAAAACTTAACATACCTTCTGGAACTACAGTAACTGTCGAAGGACAACGTGTTACTGCTAAAGGTCCTAAGGGAGAACTTAGTCTCATTGCAGATTCTCTAATTACAGTTACAGTTGTAGAAAATACAGTTGAAACTGTTAGAGCTAATGAAACAAAACAAGCAAAGAGCTTACACGGAACGACTAATTCGTTGATCGAAAATATGATAATCGGCGTAAGCGAAGGTTACCAAAAAAGTTTAGAGATAAACGGTGTAGGTTACAGATTTAACGTACAAGGTAACAAACTTAATGTAACTGCAGGATTTTCACATCCAGTCGTTATAGATGTACCAGAGGGATTAAGCGTAGAGCAAGTAAACAATACAGAGATAACTATAAAAGGAATAGACAAGCAGAAGGTTTCTGAATTTGCGGCAAACGTTCGTAAATGGAGAAAACCAGAACCTTATAAAGGTAAAGGTATCCGTTACAAAGATGAACATATTCGTCGTAAAGAAGGTAAAAAGGCTGCTAAGTAGGGTAAAGGAGAGATATTATGATAAAGAAAGAATCAAACAATACTCTTAGGGTCAGAAGACATAAGAGAGTTAGAGATAAGGTATCAGGAACTGCTGATGTACCAAGACTTAACGTATTCAGATCTAATGCCCAAATATTTGCTCAAATAATCGACGATGAGAAGGGCGTAACTTTAGTTAGTTCTTCTTCACTCGAGCTTAAACTAAAAAATGGTGGTAATGTAGAAGGTGCAAGCGAAGTTGGTAAAGAATTGGCTAAAAAGGCTAAAAAAGCTGGCATCACACGTGTCGTATTCGACCGTGGAGGTTACCAATATCACGGACGCGTACAAGCTTTAGCAGAAGCTGCTCGCGAAGCCGGATTAGAATTCTAGGAGGAACTTATGGCAAACGAAGAAGTTAAGAAAAACGAAACAAAAGAATTCAAAAAGAACCCATCTAGAGAAAATAGAAGAGGTAACGCAAACGGACCTAAAGAAAAGCTTTTAAACGGACAAGTCGTCAACATCGCAAGAGTAACTAAAGTTACTAAGGGTGGAAGACACATGCGTTTCGCTTGTACTTATGCAGTTGGTGATGGTAAGGGTCTTATTGGACTTGGAACTGGAAAGGCGAACGAAGTACAAGATGCTATCAAAAAGGCTGAACAAGCTGCTGGTAGAAACTTGATTAAGGTTTCCTTAGTCGATGGAAGAACGCTTTCACACGACATAATCGGAACTTGTGGTAGAGCTAAAGTTTTACTTAAGAAAGCTAAACCAGGTACTGGTGTCATAGCTGGTGGTACTGCTCGTATTATCCTAGAACTTGCAGGAGTAAAAGACGTAGTATCTAAGAGTTTAGGTTCAAATACTAAAGTTAACGTTGCTAAAGCTACTATCAATGCGCTAAAGAGCGAAAGAACTGCCGAACATATCGCAGAACTTCGCGGCAAGAAAAGAGAGGAGTTATAATATGAAATTAGAAAATTTAGATAAAACTCCTGAATTTAAAACTCGTAAGAGAGTAGGTCGAGGACCAGGAAGTGGAATGGGTAAAACTTCCACTCGTGGTGAAAAAGGTCAAAAATCTAGAAGTGGAGTTTCAATTCCAGCTTGGTTCCAAGGTGGACAGAGCCCTCTTTATAGAAGATTGCCTAAACGTGGATTTAATAACGCTAGATTCGAAACTAAATATGCTGTAATCAATTTGAGCGATTTAAACAGATTCGAAGATGGTGAAGTTGTAACACCAGAACTTTTGAAAGAAAAGGGTATAATTAAAAAACAACTTAATGGCGTTAAAGTTTTAGGTAACGGCGAACTTGAGAAGAAGATCACAGTTAGAGCTCATAGATTCTCTAGTAAAGCAGTTACTAAGATCGAACAAAAGGGCGGAAAAGCAGAGGTGATTTAGATGTTTAAGCGTCTAAAAGGCTTCTTTAGTCCGACTAATAAGGATATAAGACATAGACTGTTGTTTACAATATTCGCTCTTGCGATATTCTCTTTGGGAACTAGTATAGTCGTTCCAGGAGCTACAGGTATTACAAAAAATCTAGGATTTCTAGAATTATTAAACGTCATGACTGGAGGCGGATTAAAGAATTTCTCTATATTCGCCTTAGGAGTCATGCCTTATATTACAGCTAGCATTTTGACTCAACTTTTACAGATGGATATTATTCCATATTTCTCAGAGCTAAAAGATGAAGGTGCTGCTGGAAGACAAAAAATAAATAAGATAAACAGATATTTAGGTATCATATTTGCTCTCATCCAAGGGTACGTATTTGCCTATGCGTTCCTTCGTGATGCAGGATCACTTACAGTTATGAAAAGTGCTCTAGTGCTCACTGGTGGAACGGCGTTTCTACTTTGGTTGGGGGACGAAATTACGAAGAAGGGTATCGGTAATGGCCAAAGTTTAATCATCATGGCCGGAATCGTTCAAGGTATACCTTCCGTATTCGTTACAGCTTTTCAATCATTCATCGGTTCGGGAAGCAGTTTATCTCTACCTCTAGGAATTACAGCATTTGTATCGTTTACACTCGTGTATCTACTCATAATGATAGGCGTCATTTGGATACAAGAAGCAGAGCGTAGGATACCTATACAATATTCGAATAGAACGACTTCATCTTATAAGGGTGAAAAAACATATTTGCCAGTTAAACTCAATTCGGCAAACGTAATGCCAGTCATATTCGCAAGTGCAATAATCGGTATTCCATCTTTGATTGCAGAGTTCTTAGGTAAAGAAAATGTGACTGAGTTTATCGAAAAGTATATCTCTTATTACTCTTGGTCAGGACTCGTTTTATACGTAGTGTTAATTTATGCCTTTGGGTACATTTGGACTAAAATGCAGATGAATTCAGAAGAGATGGCAGAAAATTTAGATAAATCACATGCCTATATTCCAGGTATTACACCTGGAGAAGCTACGAGCAAATACTTGAGAAATTCGATTTCTAAATTGACAGTGGTCGGAAGTTTATTCTTGATCATCTTGGCAGTTTTACCTATCGTATTTACGAAAGTGTCTGGACTCAGTACAGCGGTTACGATCGGAGGTACTGGTCTCTTGATCGTATGCGGAGTATGTTTAGAGACGTACAAGCAATTAGAGAGCAGTTTAGTTTCTAGAAATTATACTACTTCTACTAAAAGGAGAAGACGTTAGAGTGAAAAACATATTATTTATTGCTCCGCCCGCTGGTGGAAAAGGTACACAGAGCAATTTGCTTGTGGAAAACTATGGATATGTCCACATTTCTACAGGCGACTTACTTCGCGACGTCGATGAGACGACTCTACTCGGAAAAAAGATCCGAGAGATCCAAGCGAGTGGACACCTCGTCGACGACGAGACTGTGTTCGAACTTTTAAAAGAAAAACTAAAGACGATAAAAGGACACCATTTCTTACTAGATGGATGTGTCAGAACTGTCAAGCAAGCTAATATTATGGAAGAACTGTTAACTGAAATAGGGTTGAGTTTGGATATCGTCATCGAGCTCGACGTTCCATATGACGCATTGCTAAAAAGGGCAACAGGAAGACTTAGTTGTCCTAGATGTAAAGCAATCTATAATAAGTTTTTTAAGCAACCCTTTAATGAAGGAATATGCGATAATTGTGGAGAAGCTCTCGTATTGAGAAACGACGATAATGAAGAGACATTTAAAGTCAGATACGACACTTATCTGAAAAATGCGACTCCGATACTCGAGTTTTATGAGAATTTAGGAAAACTTGTAAAGATCGACGGTATTAACGATACCGAAAAGATGATAAGCGAGAAGATAAAGAATGATTAGCATCAAAACAAAAGAAGAAATAGCCAAAATGAAAAAAGCTGGACATTTGAACTATCTTACTCGCGAATATTTGAAGACGATAATCGCTCCTGGTATAACTACCAAGGAGATAGATGATGCTGCCGGGAAGTTTATAACTTCACATGGTGGTATACCGAGTAGCAAAGGCTACGAAGGATATCCTGGAAATATATGTGTATCAGTAAACGAAGAAGTGGTACACGGAATCGGGAGCGAACGTGTCTTAAAAAATGGTGATATAGTAAGTATAGATATAGTTGTAGGCTTAGATGGATATCAAGCTGATGCAGCTGAGACTATCGCCGTTGGCGATATAAACAAAGAAAAAACATATCTTTTAAAGCACACCGAAGCTGCTCTATATGCTGGACTCAAAGAAGTTAAAAACGGCGTAAAGTTAGGTTGTGTGAGTGCTAGAATCGAAGATTATGCTAAAAAGCATAACTTAGGTGTAGTACACGAACTAGTAGGTCATGGGATAGGACGTGAGATGCACGAAGAACCGGACGTACCAAACTTTGGAAAATATAATACTGGTATAGTACTTAAAACGGGGATGACGATTGCAGTCGAACCGATGCTTACAAGTGGAAAGAGATATGTGAGAGTCCTCTCTGACGATTGGACGATAGTGACACAGGATAGAAAACCCAGTGCACACTTTGAACACACCATAGTCGTCACAGACGACGGTTACGAAATTTTAACAGGAGAGTGAACAATGGCTAAAGAAGTTAAAGTTAAAGTTGAAGGTAAAGTTGTCAAAGTTAATCATGACATTTACGTAGTTGAAGTAACTTTATCTAACGATAAGACTGCTACTATTGAGGCTCACGTTTCTGGTAAAATGCGGAGGAACATCATCCGTATTCTACCCGGCGATAAAGTAGTAGTAGAGATGTCACCGAAGGATTTAACACGTGGGCTAATAACTTATAGAATGTAAGGAGAGTTAAATATTATGAAAGTAAGACCATCAGTTAAACCTATGTGCTCTAAGTGCAAGGTTATAAGAAGAAAAGGTAAATTAATGGTTATTTGTGAAAACCCAAAACACAAACAAAGACAAGGATAGGAGAGTAAATTATGGCACGTATTAAAAATGTTGAATTACCAAATAATAAAAAAACATTTATCGGTTTGACTCATATTTATGGTATCGGTCAAGCTACTGCAAAAGACATCTGTGCAAATGCAAAAGTTGATGAAAACAAAAAAATCGGCGAATTATCAAACGAAGAGATCGCAGCTCTTCGTACTGAAATCGACAAACATTTAGTCGAAGGTGAACTACGTCGTGAAGTGCAAACTAACATCAAGAATAAGATGGAGATCAATTCTTATCAAGGTGTAAGACACAAAAAAGGTTTACCAGTTCGTGGACAAAGAACTAGCCGCAATGCTAAAACTCGTAAGGGTAAAGGTAAAGTAGTTGCTAATAAGAAAAAAGTAGGTAAATAGGAGGAGTAATTTATGGCTTATAATAGAAGAAAAAGAAAAGTTAAAAAGACTGTTGTCGAAGGACAAGCTCATATTCAGTCAACTTATAATAATACTATCGTAACTATCACAGATACTGCTGGAAACGTCATAAGTTGGGCTTCTGCAGGAACTATCGGATATAAGGGTTCTAAAAAGAAGACTCCTTATGCTGCCGGTATGAGTGCTGAAGCATGTGGAAAAGTAGCAGCAGATATGGGAATGAAAAAAGTCGAAGTATTCGTTCAAGGACTAGGTAACGGTAGAGAAAATGCTATCCGTAGCTTACAAGCTGCCGGACTTGAAATCACTGCAATCAACGATACGACACCAATACCACACAACGGTTGTAGACCACCAAAACGTCCAAGAAATTAATAGGAGGGGTAATAATGACACTAGATTTTGAAAAACCTGAATACAAAATAAAAGAATATAATGAAAGTAACTTCTTTGGAAAGTTCGAGTTGGAACCATTAGAGAGAGGATTCGGTACTACGATAGGTAATGCTTTGAGGAGAGTAATGCTATCTAGTCTTCCTGGTTCTGCTATAACTTCTGTAAAGATCGAAGGGGTATTGCATGAATTCCAAAAGATCGATGGCGTTTTAGAGGACGTTACAGGAATCGTTCTAAATTTGAAGAGTGTTGTCATCAAGAATCACTCTCACGAGCCTAAAACAGTTTATCTTCGTAAGAATACAGAAGGCCCTGTGACAGCTGGTGAAATCGAATGCGATTCTGATATCGAAATAGTAAATCCGGATTTAGTAATCGCCAACATCGTCGGAAATGGTTCTTTGGACATGACGATTAGAATCGGATGTGGCAGAGGATATGTCGATTCTGCTCAAAATAAAGTTATATTAGGTGATTCTTTACAGCCTAATGAAATAGCTATCGACAGTTTGTATTCTCCTGTAGAAAGAGTGTATTTCGAAGTTGAACCTGCACGTGTAGGACATAGCGAAAACTACGATAAGTTGAATATGTACATCTATACAAACGGTTCTATGACACCAGAAGAGACTATGGCATTGTCTGCTAAAATATTAGTAGAACATTTAAACATAGTAACTGATTTAAATAACATATCTGATCTTTCTGGCGTAATGGCAGAGAAGAAGATCGATGTCATAACTAAGACTTTAGAGACACCTATCGAGGAGATAGAGTTCTCTGTTCGTACATATAACTGCTTGAAAAGAGCAAACATCAATACTGTTCAAGACCTCATCGATAAGAGAGAAGCAGAGGTTACTAAGATACGTAATTTAGGTAAAAAGTCATTAAAAGAAGTTTTGGATAAAGTAAGCGAAATGGGACTTAAGTTCCACGAATAATAGAAAGTGAGGAGGAATTAAATTGAGAAAATTAAATAGAGAAACTCACATCAGAAGAAGTATTTTAGCAGGTCTTACTAAGACTGTAATCGAAAACGGCTATGTGGTAACTACTGAAGCTAGAGCTAAAGAGGTTAGAAGTCTAGTCGAAAAGATGATTACTCTTGGAAAAAGAGGAACGTTAGTTTCTAGAAGAAAAGCACTTGCTTTCTTACACAATGATAAGAGAGTTGTAGATATAATCTTTAACGATTTAGCAAAGAAATATGAGAATAGAAATGGTGGATACACTAGAATTCTTAAGTTAAAGGAGAGAAAAGGCGACGACGCTTTAGAAGTTCGTCTAGAGCTAGTCGACTAATATGGATATCGAATATCTTGACGATCTCAAAGTACGAGTTTTCGAATTTGTGTACTTTAAACTAGTACATAAGATAGCAATACCGAATCAAGAAGAGGAGTTGCAAAACGAAATAGCAAAGTTGTCCGAGGACGAGAAAGCTTATATTTCCTCTTTTGTGGAAGAATGTATGAGAGAGATGCAAGTTAGTGACACTCCAGTAAAGAAGTGACTGATCGTCGCTTTTTTTGTTGTTTGGATTTTTTTGAAAAGTTACCAAAGAAGCTCTTGAGAATTTACCAATGAATCTTTTGAGAAATTAATAACATTATGAATTTTACCCTTTATGAATGCATGTAATTGTTGCATAATTGTGCTAGTGATGATAAAATTTATGTAGAATACAAAGGATATGGTAGATATGGATAAAGAAAAAA
>CASRZA010000052.1 GCA_949439935.1 uncultured Bacilli bacterium | reverse complement strand
CACGCTTCCGCTTCGAGGCAAAGCCTCGGGGTATGAACCCGTCCTAACAATCAAAATAAAAAAGAAATGATCGCGATGTATGTTCAAGATGAAGAAGGCAATTATCAAACGAGCAATTCGAAAGAATTTCCGAGGGAAGGATATGTACTAAATATAGAAAAGAGTACTTGTAAAAATGGAGGTATCTTATCCCAAGATCCAACTACGAAAGCGATAAATTTAAAAGTAAGACATTCGGATGCATGTAATCTATATTTCGATAAAGAAGATCCTACACTAAGAGATTATTACGAAAACGTTGCAAAGAAGACATGGAATCCAAATTTTACTAAAATCGCTACGACAGACGAGACAGCAGATGGCTTGTTTGCAATGGAGGACGACTATGGAACTAGTTATTACTTTCGCGGAGCAGTAGAAAACAACTACATCAAATTCGGAAAAAATGCGAGTGGCCAAGACATGTGGTGGAGAATAATCAGATTTAACGGAGATGAAACAGTTCGTATAATATATGATGGGACTAAGGCCCATGCGAACCAAGAAGATAGCTATGATAGATTAGTAAGCACTTCACAAGCATGGAATTCAAGATATGACGATGCAAAATATATGGGTTGGATGTTCGGAGGAGCCCAAGGAGTGGCAAGTACTTCGAAAGAACAAGCACAAAAAAATGAAACAAATTCACTAATTAAGACAGTCGTTGACAATTGGTATAAGAGCAATATACACGATACAGGATATCATAATTATATAGCGGACTCAATATTCTGCAATGATAGAAGTTTTGAACCTGGAAATACAGGAACGGGATATGGAACAAGTAGAACAAATTATGGAGCAAGGGGACGTTCTGGAATATCATCAGGTTCAGCACAACCTATTCTAAGATGCCCCCAAAATAATGATAAATTCACTGTAGAAGTAAGTTCAGGAGGGAACGGAGCATCAACATATCCAGTAGGACTAATCACAGCAGATGAGATAATAATTGCGGGAAGTGGAGACGAGGGTTCGGGCAACTATGATTATTATATTTATAAAGGTAAATCACATTGGTCAATGTCGCCTGATAAATTTATTAACAATTCAGGTGCTTATGTGTATAGCGATATGGGCATGCTAGCCGGATTTAGCTGTAATCTAACATCTGGAGGATTTGCTCCAGTCATAAACCTAAAGGCTGAATTTTTAGACAAATTAAGGGGCTATGGTACTATGGACCGCCCATACACCATAGTACCAAACAATATTAACCGATCCTCATAAAATAGGGACTAAAAAAGGGATAAAGGTAGCTCCAGACCTTTAAGGATTAGAGAGAATCACTGGGAATAGAGCGATTAAGCCCTATTTTTGC
The DNA here is from genome assembly GCA_949439935.1 of uncultured Bacilli bacterium. GTDB lineage: Bacteria > Bacillota_I > Bacilli_A > RF39 > UBA660 > RUG11867. The sequence goes on along the minus strand of CASRZA010000052.1, from coordinate 9,269 downwards.
ATGACTAAAAACCTCTGAGGACGGCAATAAACACAGATACAATGCGAATACGTCTACTCTTAACTATCTTAAAACTAACATATTTTGACTTGTTCATGTAGAGAATTCATATTCTTAATGTAATGTGTAGTAATAGTAATACAGGTTAAATATAAAAAGGGCAGATTCTATGCCATTCAAATTACAAGAAAATTAGTGCTATAGGATAAAAAAAATGATTGTGCAAAACTTCTCATTCCGAAAAAGTTCGCATTTGCGAACTTTTTCGGAATTGGTTATATTACTAATATTTTTTCTGTCCTTAAATCTTGTAATTTCTGTAACTTTAATATAAAATATTACTAGGAAGTGATGATATGGAACCCAAGACGATTTTGCCTGCTGATACATATACGGTAATAAATAGGACCATACTCACTGACTACGAAAGAAAGACTATAATAAATTTATACGAACCTATAATAGGATGTAATGCTGTTAGCTTATATTTCACTCTATGGCAGGACTTAGAAAAGAGTGAATCCTTAGATCAAAAGTTCAATCATCATCACTTGATGAGTACTTTAAAACTGGGTCTGTCTCCACTAACGACGGCTAGACGCTCACTCGAATCGATAGGGCTCCTGCGTTCATTTTTTAAATCCGGCGAAGTAAACGATTACTTTTATGAAATATACAGTCCACTCACGCCAAATGAATTTTTTAATCATCCTATTTTTTCAGTAGTCCTTTATAACAACGTTGGAAGTGTAGAATACAATAATCTAGTTTCTTATTACAAAAAACAGTCTCTCATACCTAAAGATTATGAAGAGATAACTTCATCGATGGACATGAATTTCAAGTCTTCGAGTTCACTTAACATAAGTGTCGAACCAGATGTCGAAAAAACTGAGAGTTTAGGTCCTAAAATAAGCGAAGATTACATCGACTTTGCTTTGCTCTTAAGTTCGCTTCCTAAAGGCTTAATAAGTGAAAAAGCGTTGAACAAAAGAACTAGGAATTTGATAAACTCCCTCTCGTTCGTATACGACTTAGATACTCTAAAAATGTGTGAACTGTTGAGATTAGTCATAAATGAAAACGGTGTCATCGATAAAGACTCTCTCAGATTGAATGCTCGAAAATACTATCAGTTCAACAATAGTGGCTCTCTGCCGACGCTCATATATAGGACTCAGCCCGACCATTTGAAGACTCCAGAAGGAGACATGTCCAATCGAGGAAAAATGCTGTATATCTTCGAAAATACCAGTCCATATGATTTCCTTCGTAGCAAATACCACGGAACCGAGCCCGCTCCAAGAGATTTAAAATTATTAGAATACCTCGCAGTAGATTTAGAACTTAAACCTAGTGTCATAAACGTCTTGATCGATTATGTCTTAAAGAGTAACGACAACAAATTGACACAAGGTTATGTCGAGACGATCGCTGGGCAATGGAAAAGAATAGGAATAGAGACTGCCGATGATGCTATGCGTACGGCAGAAAAAGAACATAAAAAGAATAAAGCAAAAGTTTTCACAAAACCCACAAATTCGAAAAAAGAAGTTAAGACGCCGATCTGGTTCAACGAAACGCACGAAATAAAAGAGATTACAGATGACGAAAAACGGGAGATGGAAACGATGCTAAAAGAATTTAGGTGATTTAAAATGTTTCAAAATTTCGGAAAATTTGATAAAAAATCTTTAGAAGAAAATTACGATGAGGCGATGAAAAATCCAGACTTTAAAGATCTAGCAGAAGCGACAGGTCTTCCACACGGAGAACTGATGAAGCATACGAGTAAGATAGAACTTTCTGTCCAAGAAAGATTGAATTGCAAAGGTTGTAAAAGTCTCTACGAATGCAAGAACAAAGTCAGAGGTTACGTCCACACACCTGATGTCCTAGAAGACAGGGCGGTATTTAAATACGTCGCATGCCCTTATCAACAGACTAAGCTAGCAGAAGAAAAGAATTCTTGCAACTACTACGAAATGCCAGAATCTCTTAAAAAAGCTAAAATGAAAGATATATATGGCGACGATGCGAATAGGTTGCCAGTCTTAAAATGGCTTAAAAACTTCTATGACACATACCAAAATGATCGCCATCAAAAAGGACTATATCTGCACGGATCATTCGGTTCAGGTAAAACATATCTCATATGTGCAATGTTAAACGAATTGTCCAAACGAAACGTCGATATCACTATAGTTTACTACCCAGAACTACTAAGAAGCCTTAAAGAATCGTTCGATAAGGACGATTTCCCAGATAGGATGGCAAGACTAAAAAGAGTAAGTATCCTTTTTATAGATGACATCGGCGCAGAATCTGTAACTCCTTGGTCTAGAGATGAAATATTAGGTACGATTTTGCAGTATAGGATGGACGCCGAACTTCCGACATTCTTCACGTCTAATTTGACGATCGAGGAATTAGAAACACACCTCAGCAATACTAAAAACGATGTCGACAAAGTAAAGGCTAGAAGGATAGTGGAGAGAATAAAACAGCTTACTTGCAGTGTAGAATTAATAAGCAAGAACCGTCGCAATTAAATAGGAGATTACAAGTGATTAAAGAAAAAATTATAACATTCAAAAACGATTTGACAAATACTCAGAAGATGATTCTTGCATGCCTAGGCGTTATGATCTGTCTTCTCACGATCTTTGCTATATATAAAAATCAAACAAATGTTCCAAAGGAATTAGACGAAAGTTTAAAAATACTTTATGATATAGAAAAGCCAATCGTGGTTACTAAAGATGAATTATATGGATATGTGCTAAAGAATGGAGATATCTTGATCGAACCAGAATTTCTTACTGCCAGCGATTTTTGGAATGGGTATGCCTCCGTTTCTCGAAAAGAAAAAAAATACGAGATCATCGATAAAAATGGTACTACTATCATCGAAGTCAAAGGAACGAAAGAGCCGTTGTACATTAAAGAATGTGCCCTTTGGCTGATCGACGATAAAATATATGATAAAGATTTAAAAGTGATCTTTGACGAAGATAGCCATCTTGAATATATAAAATATGGATATTTTACTTACCTAAAAAACGACAAAAAAGAGACTGGAATAATCGATAAATTTGGTCAAAAAGTCTTTTCGTGGGAAACAGATTATATCTCCGTCGAAATTTCAGAATCGCAGACAGAAGCAAATGAACATTATGCCATAGTGAACGATTATGAAGAAAAAGAAGAGATAGTGAGTTTAAAAAACGGTAAAACTATATATACGATAGATGACGCGACTACAAAATACTTGAGACAAGAAAAAAATAACATATTTAGAGTTATTAACCGCAGTGAGAGTTACAAAACTGATAAATGGCTATATATCAAGGATGGCAAAATTGCGTTTGAGACAGAAGAAGAGATATACTCGCTAGATATGATAGCCTACGATGAAGATATAATCAAAATAGATTATGGACAAAATCATAAAAACCTACAAAAAGAATCGCGGTACTATTTCTATAATATAGATAAATCGCACTACGTAGAAGAACCAACTTTTTCCGATGCCATTTTTGAAGAATTTAGCCTCGGACTAAACTATAAAGTATATGAGAAAGACAAAAAATTTGGTCTAAAAATAGGGGAGGACATCATAGTTGAAGCATACTATGACAAAGTCGCATTTTTAAATTATGATCTCCATAAATACTTATATGATTTTAAAAATATAGAATATATTCTATTAGAACGAGATGAGAAAACTTTGTTGTACGACGTCAAAAATAAAACGATAATAAAAGAATTCGATTCGATCTCATATACCAAAAATAAAGATAGTGCCTTCTTGACATTTACCATTTACGAGCAAAATGGCTATACAAAAAAAGGCTATTTAATTTACAATGTACTTTCTGGTAAACAATTATTGATCGATAAATCTGACGAATTTGAAATATATACAAATTATATAACGATCACCTCAAACGACAAAAAAGTAGCATACTACGACGTCGAGCTTCAAAAAGTTTATGAAAACTGAAGGTCAATCAAAGTTGTTTTTGACAACAGTACTTTAACTTGATATAATAGGTACAAGATAGGAAGATAAATTATGAAAAACAATAAAAACAAAGTGTCTTTAATAACTATAGTTGCATCGGTAATAGTTATAACTTTGACGCTTACATATGCCTTTTTGAGTACAGAAATTCCTCCATTTACAAATGAACCTACTAATATTGTCGGCAACACTGCAGAAGGACTGTATTTAACTTACACTGACTGCGCCGATAGCGATGAGGAAAGTTGTAGCAATATTTCCAAGAATTTAGGATTAGGTGAAAGCGTCGTCAAAACGTTTAAAATAAAAAACGACTCTTTAGGAAATTCTAGCTTCGACTTATATTTTAAGGAACTACAAAACACTTTTAAAAATGGAGCTCTCGTATATAGAATAGAAAACATCGATACGAACGAAGAATTAGTTCCAGAGACAGAAGTCCCAGAATCTTTAGAAAAGAGCGAAAAAATATCGATTAAAAAATCTATACCTATCGCAAAAGACCAAACGCAAAATTATAGAATGACTATTACGTTTAAAAGTATAGACGCAAATCAAAACGAGAATTTAAATGCCGTTTATTCGGTTAAACTGTCTATTCTGCCAAGTGGGAAATAATAATTCAAGCCTATTATAGGCTTTTTATTTTTGACTAACTTGCAAAACAGGTGATTATTTGCTATAATTGATCTCTACGCATAAATCTTAGGAGAAATCAAATATGACAAAAGCAGAAAATCTAAAAGAAAAACTAAAACAAGCTTTACCAAATGAAAAAGATTATGAAAATTTTAGCAAAGATATTAACGAAATTTATACTACTTATATAAAAAAATATGCTTTTCTTAGAAGAAGTACGTTTGTATGGAAAGAGTTATTTATAAGGAGTATCTTAGTAGCTCTTCACAATCCAAAATCCTTAATTTCTCTAACAGTTTCCCAACTAAATGCAACTCTAAAAAGGACGATCAAGCACGACCTTCGAGATCCAGAGAGGTTTGTTCATACTGTAGAAGGAATTATGGAGTACCTCAAGAACCTTGACGACGAAATGTCTTCGAAAGTTTTGTTAAAAGAACTAGTAAAAGAATTAAATTATTATTCAGTTGTCCTAGATGAAAATCTCTTTGACAGATTAAAACGAGAATCTCCTCTATTTTTGAGTCACCTTAACTCTCTAGGAATTCAAAAACTCTCATTCGACGAATTTCAAAATCTTTTGAATGACTATAACATATATTTTAAAGTTAAGCCATTAAACATGGACATCGGGAAAGCGAGAATTCTAACAGATCAATATCTGTTGTTGATGCAAATAGACGAAAATCAAAAGCGATCAAATACTATAGCTAAGGAAAAGGTAGAAAGAATTCGATGCCTTCTAGCATATAACTCGATCTTAAGCGAAATTAGATCTCTTTTTAGGAAGAAGATAGGCCCTATAGAGCCGGAAGTGTTCAGCTGGGTGTTGACGGCCATCTCCGAGGAAGAATTGTTGAGCGTTTTTGATGGCTACTCTAGATATTCATATCTATTAGGAACAAAAGTCCAAATTTTACAGTATAATCTCTCTTTTTTAGATATCATCGATCAGCACCGAGTAAATTGTCCATTTAATCCTCCTCAAAAAGATGATGATAACCAAGTATCCATTAACCATCGGGAAGAATCTGAAGAAGAAAGAAAAGAGCGCGCCTTTCCTACAGTAGAAGGCATTTCACCGACAGTTCGCGAACAAATTATAAAATCTATCATCGATTCCTTAGAGCCGATCAAAAAAGAACAAGTAGAAGGCTACCTAAAGACAGCAAAAAAACCTATATCAAATTACTTTCTTGTATCACTTGATAATCTCAAAAGGCAATACATGCGACGTGCTGAGCGTTTCTTACATCCGCTAAACAGATACGAATTTTTCCCTTTGGAAGAAGGATTCAGTGCCGACGATCGGAAACAAGTTGTCGATTTAATATTCGATGATTACGCAAAAGAACAAAAAAAGCTAATGCTAGTCGATGGGTTTCTAAAAGGATGTCCGACGATGTTACAAACAGACTTTGCCTTAGGTGGAAGGATTTTGTCCAATTCAAAAAAGCCATACCTAAATAAATTGCGAAAAAAAGTCAACCGTAGTCACAGCCAAACAAATAATAAACCCGACTCCTTTAACAATAGCCACAATCAACCAAATAGCAAACCTGCTCCCTCTGACATTTATGGAAATTCAGAAGAAGAAAGAAACGAACACTTCTTTCCTACAGTAGAAGGCATCTCACCGACAGTTCGTGAGCAAATTATAAAATCTATCATCGATTCCTTGAAGCAAATCGAGAGAGAATCAGTAGAAAAATATTTAAAGACGGGAAATAAACCTGCAGTAAAAAAGTTTTTTATATTATTAGAAAACCTAAGAAAACTATATATGAAACGTACTGAACGGTTCTTGCATCCATATGACAGGTACAATTTTTTCCCATTAATAGAAGGATTTAGTGATGACGATCGAAGACTAGTTGTCGATTCGATATTTAGTGATTACGCTAAAGACCCAGAAAAGCTAACTCTAGTCGATGGCTTTCTAGAAGGGCGTCCTACTATGCTTCAATCAGATTTTGCAGCAGGAAGAACGATCTTGGACACTTCAAAAAAGACATACTTAAATAGGATGCGAAATAGAGCTGAATATAGTACATATTCTGATATTTATGCTTTATTCCCGGACAACGAGGAAATCAACCTCGAAATCAAGAGAAAAATCGTCGATTCTGTCATTGCCGAATTAGGAAAAGAATCATTACAAAATTTAGAACGTTTGAAAAAGTCGATAGACAAACAGGACGACTTTTCATATAAAATCGGTTATTTTAAAGCATTTTTAATTCGGCAATATAATCAAAAAATTAAAATGCTAGTCAATAGAATTCAACAGATCCAGCTACTGATAAACCAAACGTTTAAAATTGTTGAACCGCCACAACTGACATTTTCACAAATATACGAATTTTCAGAACAACTACGACTTTTAGAAGTGAGATATAACCAAAGTAGCGAAGACAGTCACTACGCGCTATTCCTAAAATCCAGCATCTTAAAAATATTTAAGGAAGATCCTACGATGGGTTTAGATGCGCTTCTTTCGAAATATATAGCATTTGCCGATGAAGAGATAAAAAAAGCCGTTAGTCCGGAGGACTTTCAAATGTAAAAGTTTAAGACATTTTGTTTTAAACTTTTATGATCTAAAAATTTACTTTTTAATGACATTTTGTTATAATTGAGAAGCAAAGAGGTGTAAAAAATGAAGTTACCTAACTTACTAGATGCTAAAATAAGAAACCGAAGCAAAGTAGAATATTTAGAAGCTGAAGTCCTCAAAGATGGAAGCCTTTTTAAAGGAAAACGATACTTTCTTAAGACGTACGGTTGCCAGATGAATGTCCACGACAGCGAACTGATAAGAAATCTCGTCGAAAGCATAGGTTTTATAGAATCCGAAACTATGGAAGGTGCAGACTTGGTCATCTTAAATACGTGTGCAATTAGAGAAAACGCCCACGATAAAATGTACGGATTCTTAGGCAGATGTAAACACGAAAAAACCAAAAATAGAAACTTGATCATCTGTATATGCGGATGCATGGCTCAAGAACCATCCGTTTGTGAAGAGATACTCGAAAAATACAAATATGTCGACATAGTGTTTGGTACACACAACATTCACGAGCTTCCGAACCTTTTACTAAATAGGATGAATAAGACAGATATCGAAGTCGAATCTATAGAGGGAAATGTCTATGAAAATCTCGACTACAAACGCGATTCTAGTATAGAAGCTTGGGTAAACATCATGTATGGGTGCGATAAATTCTGTACGTATTGTATAGTACCTTATACTAGAGGTAAACAAAGAAGTAGAAAGTCGAGTAGGATTTTACAAGAGATAAAAGAGCTTAAAGATAGGGGATATAAAGAGATTACTCTTTTAGGTCAAAATGTCAATGCCTATGGAAAAGACTTAGAAGGTGAATTATCTTTTTCTGATCTTTTACTTAAGGTAAGTGATATCGGTATCGAAAGAATCAGGTTCGTCACTAGCCACCCTTGGGATTTTAGCGACGAAATGATAGAAGCGATCGCGAGTAGAGACAATATAATGCCTTACATCCACCTTCCACTTCAAAGTGGGTCGTCGAGAATTCTAAAGTTGATGGGAAGAAGGTACACAAAAGAAGAATACCTCGCGCTATATGATAAAATAAAAACTAGAATACCAGACGCTGCCATCACGACCGATATAATCGTTGGCTTTCCAGGCGAGACAGAAGAAGACTTCCAAGAGACCCTCGAAGTTGTTAAAAAATGCAAATACGACAGTGCTTTTACCTTCGTATTCAGTCCGCGCGTCGGAACACCTGCCGAAAAACTGCCAGATGAAACTACACTTAAAGAAAAAGAAGACCGGTTACACAGATTAAACGAAGTAGTGAATGCCTTGAGTTTAGAAACTAACGAAAAGTACGTCGGCAAAACCGTCAAAGTGCTAATAAACGGGCAAAGCGACAAAGGTGAAAATAAAGTATGCGGATATACAGAGTCGATGAAACTCGTAAACGTCGTAGGCGCAGAAGATTCGATCGGGAAGATAATCGAAGTCGAAATAACAGAAGCTAAAAGCTTCAGTTTAAACGGAGTGAAAAAATGATACCTAGAATTATTAAATTTATGACGTTCATTCCATGGATATTGTACTTTATCAAGATCATGTTCTATAGAATAGTCGTAATAGAAAACAAAAAATTAGATAAAGAAAAATACCTAAAACATTTGGATGGCAATATGTTTTCGTCGATCAATATTCCTGAGATAGTACTTTTCAGTATATTTCTCATCTTTATGCAATATAAGAAGACGTTGGTTCTAGAAATGCTATTTCCTACGATATACATCTATCTTTTGATCAACTTTTTTCAGACGTTAGCCAAAGATTGCAAAAGAATCCAAAATAAAACGTTCATGGTTTTAAGTATCCTGCTCCTGATGAGCATAATCGGATATTTCATCTATACTAATAGACTATATACGACTTATATACTTATGTTCACGAGTTCTATTCTAAGTTCCTTCATAATATATATTTTTAGTTTATTCGTAAAATTCAAGAAGAGAAAATAATCTTCTTTTTTGATTAAGTTGTGTTAAACATAGTGACTGATAAATAAAAGTAGTGTATAATAGTAATAGC
>CASRZA010000051.1 GCA_949439935.1 uncultured Bacilli bacterium | reverse complement strand
AATCTTAGGTGATTGTATGCAGGACCGAGGTATGAAAAAGTGGAGACCTTTCAATGCTGTTGTTCCAGGTCATGAACTCAAAAAAAAAGAAACTATAATTCCACTTCCAGATCTTCTCGAAGACGAACTTATAGAGTTTGAAGAGGCATTAAAAGCATCTCTTTACACACACACTTTGATAAAGATAACATTCATAGAAGATAACACGATAAAAGAAATTACCGACTATGTCATAAAATTAGATCCCATCCGAAAAGACGTGATTCTAAAAAAACAAAAAATAAACTTTAGACAAATAGTAAAAATACAATATTAACGATCTGCCAATGGGTTCAATCTCAATTCTTTGGACTTCTCCTCCTTCGCTGCAGTTTTAGATCCACTGTAACATTCCAACCAATATGGAGCAAAACTTCCACGATAATTATCATGGTTTTCGAAGTCGCTTTCAGGATCCTCGACATAAGCAGGATCCATCATATAATAGAAACTGTCGTGCATGGCTGTCAAAAAACCACTTGTACTAAGTGTACTATATTTTTTTTCGCGTTCAGAATCTAATGCAGTCGGATCTACATAATAATAATCTCCGTCTAAGTTAACAAGCGACCATGCGTGTTTAGAACTTTTAATATAATAAGATTCGATACCCATTCTTTCTAATAACGCACAAAGCATAGAAGCATAGTTGCCACATACGATTTCGTCATCTTGAAAAATTCCGTAGAGAACGCCATCTTTATAAAATCTATCTGATATGTCTTTCGCGCCTTTTAAATCGGCATAAGTGTAATTGTCGATCAAATACATCAAAGCCAAATCTAGCTTCTTTCGGCTACTGAGTCCTTCACAATTGAAAGAAGAAACGATATCATCTAGTTTTTTAGATATAATACGAAGTTCCTCCAAATCGTGAGACTCTCCCAGTTCTATATCTACACCCTTTGCTCCTAGATGATCTATTACTTCACCAGTAAAATACACACCTGCATAATACAGACCAGAATTAGAAAAATCGACGGCGTCTACGTTCAAATCGTTCCAATCTATTCTGTCCCCTTCGCCAATAGACAGCTTTTTCCTGCCACTTATCTTTTCATAAACAAAACCCTTTACCCTATTGCTTAAAAAGGTAATCTCATCTATATCTAATAAATTAAGTCGATCTATAAAATTTTTCAAATCTTCACTCAACAGTTTTGAATTAACTCGTATCTTCAATTTAGAAAGAGGTAAATTTTCAAATATACTCGAAAAATGTTCGTCGAACTCGCGACGATCGTCATCGAAATATAAAGACAAACTCAAGTTAGAAAGACCACTTGCTTTACTTATAAAAGATAAATCGGTACCTTTTGAATAGAGGACTCCCGAAATATACATAGATTTCAAATTAGGACAGTTTTCTAAAAATGTAAACATATCCCCATCGAGGATCGTATCGTTGATCACGTTGTTATAATAAACTTTTCTTTCTTTATCATAACTGCTTTGAAAGAGTCTACAGAACTTTTCATTCAAATACTTGGTCTGCTCTTCTTGCCAAGAAGACACATCCTTATAAGGGATATGCGTGATACATGTAACTGTCAGATGGGTTAAGTTTTCGAACCCTTGAGAAAATGTCAAAAGTTTTGAGTCGACTTGTTCTAAAAAATTTAACGACAACTGGCTTAGTCTCTTACACTCACTCAGCCAGTCTAAGTTTTCTCCATCGACTACGTCGATAGAAATTCTATCGATAGTAGATAAAGGTGTACTATCATCTAAACCACTAGAGATAAGTTGGTCTTTATAATACTTTGGAACGTTTGCTACATTTAGGGGTTTCACGAATAACGAATCTTCTAAAGGTTCAAACTCTCTTTGAGAAACATAGCAGATCTGATGTTCACTTTCTTCGACTGATTCACTCTTAAAATACGAGGCACAAGGATTTACGAGTAGCGGAGTCAACCCTAAGGCTATGATTCTTTTCAAACTATCATAAATTACTACCATATTCCTACCTACTTTCCTTCATTTAGTTTCCCAAATTCTTAACTAAAGAAAGTTTATCAATTTTATTTGTGTTTGTCAAATTGACAGTTTCAAACTGATAAAATGATATATTAATCCCCCTACCATCTTGCCAAAAAGTCCCGTTTGTTATATAATTGTAAGAGAATAAAAGGGTGTGATTAAATGTTTGAAGAACAGATCATTGAGCCAGAAGACATTACGACCGTACCTTCTGAGCCAACTATAACTGAAAATCGATCTTTACAACAAGAAACTGGCGACTTACAGACACCGAACGACACACTTTTAACCCCTACTCAAAACGCAACAGATACACAAAATGTAGATGCCAACTTCAAGGGAATCAAGTCTTTCGACTACAATAACACCCCGATCGTCGACATCGTGAACGACATAATAATAGATAGTGTTCATCGTGGCGTATCAGATATACACTTTGACCCGTATGAAAAAGGTATACACATCCGTATACGTATAGATGGCGATTTACACGACTACACAGATGTTCCACTATCTATGAAAAAAAATATGCTTACTCGTGTCAAAATTATTGCTGGCATGAATATAACAGAATCTCGCCTTCCTCAAGATGGAGCGATCAAAGGATTGATCGAAGATATGAACGTCGACCTCCGTGTATCAGCCTTACCTACCAACATGGGAGAAAAGATCGTCATTCGTATACTCGATTATTCGATGTCCAGTGCCGGCCTAGAAAATTTAGGGTTCACAAAAGAGAACTACGAAGCGATCAAAAAGATGGTCGCCTTACCGAATGGGATAATCCTAGTGACAGGTGCTACTGGATCCGGAAAATCGACAACAGTTTACGCTATGCTCCAAAGGTTGAATACTGAAAATAGAAACCTCATAACGGTCGAAGATCCGATAGAGATGAACATAGAAGGAATAAACCAAGTTCAAGTCAACAGCGAAATCGGCATGACTTTTGGAAGTGCTCTTCGAAGCATCCTTCGTCAAGACCCAGACGTCATAATGATCGGTGAGATTCGTGATACCGAAACGGCAAGAATTGCCGTACGTTCGGCGATAACAGGGCACTTAGTTCTTTCTACTATCCACACGAACGACTCGTTAAATACAATCGAAAGACTTTTAGATATGGACGTCGAAAGATATTTGCTCGGTGCAGCATTCGAAGGAATAATATCCCAAAAACTAGCGAGAAAACTCTGTACTGACTGTCGACACCTACGACCTACGACCGACTATGAGAAAAAGATCTTTAAATCAGCTCTCGATCTCGAAGTCAATGAAATTTATGAGAAAGTCGGATGTGACCATTGTCATGGAGGATATAAAGGAAGAATTCCAATCCATGAAGTTCTTTTGATGAATCAAGAAATAAAAGATGCTATATCGTCAGGTATGAGCAAAGCTAAACTTCGCGAGATCGTCTTCTCGAAAAACTCCGACATCAACACCATGCTTCAAGATGGTCTTAGAAAGGTTTTAACTGGCGATACGACGATAGATGAGATATTGCGACTAGTTCAATTAGACGACGATTCCATGAATTCCTACGAACAACTCGGAATCGGAAGTCAAAAAAATGAAAGCGAAACGACAAAGCCAGATGAACCGGAAACTAACTTTGAACCAACTCCTGCACAAATTCAAGAAGTCCAACCTGTCGCAACAGATAATGCAACGACACAAAATGAAAAAGGAATAGAAGAATTTACCTTCTAATCCTTTTTCTTTACATAAGTGACAGTCTTCATACAGTGCGCCAGATCTATTGAATCTATAAAATCTTTAATATCTTTTAAATTGATTTCATTAACTATGTCGATGCTGTACAGCTTTTCTGAAAAATCTATTCCTGTTGCAAAGCGAATTATATTTGCATATATATAATCCATCTTCGAGAGCTCACTTACTTTTAAAGCCTTCTTTACTAGATCGAATCTATATTCGTCCAGACCTTCAGCATTTAACTCATCATTTAAAAGCCTCAAAAACATATCTTTGTCCAATACATCCGTACTGAATGTTAATGCGATAGAATCTTCAAAAAAATCGACGCTAGTAGAGATACCGCCTAAGATGATCTTCTTATCTATCAAGTTTGTCACAAAAGCAGTATCACTTCCGAACTTCAACCGCAAAAACATATAAAAATATAGATCTAGCAAAAGTTTACTTTCACTAAAAATGTTCTTGATCTTATATTTTACGATCAAAAAGTCAGTATCCAAAGGTTTTTCCAATTCCTCATATTCTTTCCGAACTGTAAAATCATCTGGATAGTCGGCACTGCGTCTTGCACATGGGTGCTTTGGCAATTCCCTATATATATCTTCTAAATATTCGACCATCTCATCGATCTCGAAGTTTCCCCCAATTACCAAAAACTTATTTGTATCGTCATAATAAGCATCGTAACAGATTTTAACTTCTTCTAAAGTGATCGACTCCGTCGATTTCTTAGTTCCCAAAGTATTATAAGATTCGCTTACAGCGTCGAAGTTAGCAAAGAAATTCCGTTTTGCAACGTTAAATGCAATTCTATATTTATCATCTGAATTCTTATTTACTTCCTCGACGATCGCTCCTTTGACTCCCTCGATCGCCTCACGATCGAAAACTGGGTCGTCGACCATATTTATGAGTTCCTTGATAGATTCCCATACGTCGTTGATACCGATGAAATAATATGATGTGAGTTCGGAATATGTTCCCCCATTCGTCTCATAATTTTTGGATTTAAACCTATGGAGCATATTGCCATACTTACTAGTTTCTATCAAAGTATGTTCTAGAAAATGCGCCATGGCGGGAGGCATAGAATACAGTTTATCTTCATAGTAAAACTCGTCATAATATCCCAAAGATCCATATTTGACATTATAACTGACGGCCATCTTCTTAAGATTTTTATCTCTGTAAAGATAGACGGGTATGCCATTCGACAAGACGCGTTTTACAAAATCCTTTTTCATTCCTTACCTCCCTCATAAAAGTGTACCATTCTTTTTTCCATTTTATCTAAAGCTTTAAAGATATCCTCTTTTGTCACACTTTCCATAGTTTTATATTTCTTCTCAAGTTTATAGTTTAGTTTGAACGAATCGAGATAAAGATCGCTGAAAGGATTCCATTTATTCTCGTCATAAGTGTACAATGCGAGGTCATTTTTCTCTTTTATCTTTGCAAGCTCAGCCTCTACTAAATTTTCATCTCGGAGCATCGAGAGCACCTTGTCGAAACCGTCTAAAGCTTTTTTTTCGTTCTTTTTATCCAAAAATGCTTTCAACACGATCGTGTTTGTATACTTACTATACCCTGACGACACTCTATAGACGAGTTTCATCTCATCTCTCAAAACCTTATGGAGTAACATCCCCGAACTAGATAACATCTTACTTATCATAGAATAGGTCATCTGCTCTTTGTAGCTCTTGCTCGAACAAGTATAGACACACCTCAATATCGATTCATTATAGTCTACATCCGTTTCTTTGATATATGGTTCGACGTCGTCTCTCAAGGTGAGCTCATCCTCAAATTCGATGTCTAAAGGTTTCGTCTTCGCAAACTTAAAATGCTGTTCGATATAGCTGAGATGTTCTTCTTTGACGTTACCCATGATTATCAAACCGACACAGGAGTGCTTAAAAATTTCGTCGTGACATTCGATCAAATCTTCGTGAGAAAATCCATTTATAAGTTCGACAGCCTCTTCCTTGTCGTCAAAAAGATCGACGTCCATATAAGTGCCAGAATAAGCATTTTTTACAAAACTTCTGTAAGCCTTATATTGCTTATCCAAAAGATCTTCTGCTATCTCGTTTAAAAGATTGTCCCTACACCTATTTAATTCACTCTCATCTAACTTCCCGTCGGCAAAATTTGGCTTTAATAGAACCCCACTTGCAAATTCCATAGCTTCCTCGAGATAATCGTCTTTGACTAGCACTGGGTCGTAAAAACTGAACGACGCCTTAGTTAGAAGCTTTACTCCTCTGATGTTATTGTCGATAGTCCAAGTAGGAGAATAAAGTTCCATAAATCTGTCGTTTATCTCTCTTCGAGTTTTGTACTTTTCCATCGAGCAAGACATATAATTAGCTAATAAGTCAGCCATATATATTTTTTTCTTATCGTAGTCCGACTCGAACAAAAATCTCATATTTATCGTCGAATATTGCTTAGTCTTATAAATAAATACATCATACCCGTTTATTTTAGTCTTTTTTACTTTCATTACATCGCCCTCTTAAACATCTTCTCTAACTCGTAAACCGTGAACTTTATGATCGTAGGTCTTCCGTGTGGGCAGTTATATGGATTGTCACAATTTACTAGGTCTTTTAATATCTCCTCTGCAAGTTCCAATGTTATTCTCGTGTTTCCCTTTAAACTCTTCTTACAGGCAACAGTAGCCGCTACTTTATCGTTAAATTTTACTAATTCGAAGTCGTTTCCTTCTTCTATTACGAGGTCGAACACAGTTTTGATCGTCTCATATTCGAATCCTTCTACCCATGTCGGATGCCCGTTAACTTTGAACGTGTTTATTCCGAACTCTTCGACGTCGAATCCCATCTCTTCTAATACCGTCATCTTTTCTTTGATGATAGACATCTCACTTGCAGAAAGTTCTATAGTGATAGGTATCAACATCGTCTCAGTATCCTTATGTAAAAGACCTTTAAGGACATTTTCATAATTCACCCTTTCCACCGCGGCATGTTGGTCTATCAGGTAAACTCCCTCGTCATTTTCACAGATGATATATGTCCCTAGGGCGATTCCTACAGGATACAACACCAAAGATTTGATTTCCTCGTTCTTCTTTTCACCCAAATCTATAGTCTCTTGTACGCTTATTTTATCTAGAGTATCGCTGTCGATCGTAGACTCTCTCGAATAAACCTCTTCGTCCTCTTTTACGAATAACGTCTTTGGTAACGCTTCTTCGATCGAATAACTTATGTCTTCCTCGCTCACGCTCTTATCACCAGTTAGAGCTTCTGGAACTAGCATAGTAGAATAGAGAGCTTTCTTTATAGCGTCCGTCAATACTTCGCGCAACTCGTTCATCTTCGAAAATTTAATATCTTGCTTTGTCGGATGAATATTGACGTCTATCAAAGTAGGATCGGTCTCAATTTTTATGACGACTACAGGAAAAGTCGAATCGGGTTTATAAGTATAATAAGCGTCGTTGATAATTTTATTCAGTTCAGAATTCCTAATTACCCTTCCATTTATGATAGTGTTCATGAAGTTACGATTGCTTCGTTGGATGATCGGTTTAGATACGTATCCACTGACGTCGTAATCGTCGTTCGTCCCCTCGATCTCTATCATGTTGGAGCTTATGTTAACACCCATTACTTCGTGTATAGTCTTAAGTAGCACCCCACTTCCACTGGTCCTTACCGATACATGGCCATTATTAACTAAGACAAAAGCAATATTAGGATATGATAGACTCAGTTTCTCTATGAAAGAAGAGACACTCGCAAGCTCGGTAGGTTCACTTTTCAAATACTTGAGTCTCGCTGGAGTATTATAGAAAAGATTCGTAACTGTTATGTCCGTCCCCTGTCTAGAAGGCGCCACTCCGAGTTCTAAAATTTCTCCACCCTTGACGTGTAAACTGGTGCCTACTTTGCCGTCATAAGTCTCCAAAACTATCTCGGATACAGCTGCGATACTCGGAAGAGCCTCTCCTCTAAAACCCAAAGTGTTTATGAAGAAGAGGTCGTCATCTTTATATATTTTACTAGTCGCGTGTCGATAAAAACAATTTTTCGCGTCGTCCTCATCCATACCTATCCCATCGTCTACCACTCGAATAGATTTCTTTCCTGCATCTAATAGCTCGACCCGTATGTTCTTCGCTTTTGCATCTATGGAATTTTCTACGAGTTCCTTTACGACACTCGAAATTCTCTCTACTACTTCTCCCGCGGCGATCTTGTTTGCAAGATGTTCGCTCATTATCTTTATTTTACTCATATATTCCCCCTGTAATGCTAGGTCTAACGTTCATATACTTCATGACGTCTTGTGGAAGTGTCACCTCCGTATCCTCTGTAAGCTTAATAAAGCCCAACCCACATATCACTATGTCAGAATTTCCTTTAACTTTAAAACTTACACCTGTCGTCTCTTTACTATACAGCCTTCTTATCTCGACATTTTTACTAAAATAAAATACTGCGTTTGTAGCATTTTTAATACGTATCTCAAAGAGTTTTCCTACGTCGTAAGTACAAGCCATCTTATTCTGGTAAGTAACAGGCTTTATCTCTTCGCTTACATTTGTATACTTATCTAGTTCAAAGTTATCGATCACAAAACCTGGTGAATCGACGAGAGTCATGTTTCCAACTTTTAATCTCACAAAATCTTGAGTGGTATTCTCTTTATAGCTAGTAGTAAGCTCAGTAGTCTTCCCTCTACCTTTCTCGATCAAAGAATTAAGCAATGTCGATTTCCCAGCATTCGTAAGTCCCAAAAAGTACACTTCATCTTTGCCATACAAACTCTTCTTAAGGGTATTTAAATTACTTTTTTTAGAAGTAAAAACTATATCTGAGTCAACTTTATATATCACTTTAAGATAGTTTTTAATTTGGCTAAAAGAAACGTTCTTAGGAATTATATCGCTTTTACTAATCACAAGTATCTTAGGAACTTTAATCCGTTTAAAGATGTCCATGACATCGTCAAAAATGTTTATGAAATCGACCATAAAGACGACAAATTTCGCATGTTTATTGACACTGTTCACAATCGAAGAAACGGTTTTAGGTTCTACTGCTCTATTCACTTCTCCATAGTGCATCATTCTAAAACATCTCTTACAATACTTGCTATCTTCTAACTTAGCCTCTGGTACATAACCTTCCTCAGTCTCGCTTTTACATTGCAACTTTGCTCCACATCCAAAACATATCTTACTCATAATACTCTCCTTTTTTAAAAACCCCTTTTTTCGTATAGTGTTTCAAAATCATATTCTCTACTATCCTATTTAATTTAGTTCTCGAAAAATCGTTCGTACTTATTTGGTTTACTAAAATAGAAATGAATCCCATTCTATTCGCCCCTAAAACATCGGTCAACACTTGATCTCCAATAGCCGCGACTTCATACGGTTTGACGTGATACACTGCTAAAATCTTTCGGTATTTACTTTTCAGCGGTTTCATCGCCTTGCATGCAGCATCTACAAACAGAGCATCCTTGAACGGTTCGACTCTCTTTCTTCCAGAGTTACTGACGATTACAGGAGTAAATCCCATATTTTTTATATCTTCAAAGAAATCTTTGACTCTCTTACTCGGTTCGTTTGCAGTGATAGGAACTATGGTGTTGTCTAAATCGAAAATTAAAATTCTCACTCCAGCAGTCTTTAGACTTTCATAATTTATCGAATATATGCTTTTTTGATACACATCTGGTAAAAAAAGGCTCATACATCACATCCCCATTTCCTTATTTATTATATCATGGTTAACTTAATATGTGAACTCGCCGAATGGAAAAAATTAAAAATGACAGAAAATAAAAAAAGATATCCAACTCTTGAATATCTCAACTCCCTATCTTTCTTCCTTCAAAAGGTCTCGTATCTCTTTTAACAGTTCGACCTTCTCATCTTTAGGTGGAATAGGTGCGACTTCTGGTTCCTTCTTTTTGTTAAACTTACTCATAATCTTAACTACGATAAAGATGCAGAAGGCGACGATTAGAAAGTCTATGACGTTTTGGATAAATACACCATACGTGACAGTTGCACCTCCGACTTCTACTGAAAGACCAGAGAAATCTATTCCGCCTATAACTATTCCCAAAAGAGGCATCATGATATTTTCCACTATCGACGTCACGATTTTACCAAATGCCGACCCGATGACAACTCCGACTGCCATGTCGACGACGTTTCCTCTTGATATAAAGTCTTTAAATTCTTTAAACGTCTTACCACCAGTATTCTTTAATTTTCTAGTTTGCTCTTCAAAATCTACTTTTGGTAACTTATGTTCCTTATGCTCAACATGTTTCTTCTCTTTTTTTACCATACTACTTCTCTCCTTCTAAATAACGAAATTATTATAATATGGCAAAATAACCTTTGTCAATGCTATTCACTGACCCTGCAAACGGTAAGGATCCGAAATTAGACCTGTTCCTTCAAATTTATTCAAGTATTCAGGCTTAATATTGATTACTGGAGCGACCGCACCGCCGTTATGGATGCTGTAGCTGTTCAGATTGCCACTCCCATAGAACACATAAGCAGTGTTACCGTTGAAATAGTAAGGCGAGAACGACCAGTACCAACTTCCTTTGTTTAGGTAATAACTACTATTTGCTATTGCATACTTTCCGCTTCCTGCCGCGACTATCTCATCTGCTGTGATCAATCCTACTGGATATGTTGAGTTTCCATTTCCTCCATTTTCTGCACTCACTGTGAATTTGTCATTTTCCTGTGGACATGTGAATTGCGGTCTTACATTATTATAGTTTACTGATTCTACTCCACTTCTCGCATATGCTCCATATGCTGTCCGATTCTTTCCATATCCTAGGCCTGTGTCATTGCTATATCCAGTTGCAGTCTTTCCTGGCGTGCTTCTATCGTTACAGAAGATTGCGTCGTGTACGT
>CASRZA010000050.1 GCA_949439935.1 uncultured Bacilli bacterium | reverse complement strand
AAGCGAGTGCGACGACCCAATTACTGGGTGACGCGTACCATTTTTTGTTTTCCTTTTTATCCATTTTTTCACCCTTTCGCTTGTTAATTAGTGTGCTTATAACGGTTTAATCGTATAAGCGTCCCCCTGGTCATTTTGTTTATCTTGTTCTGAAGCTTGTGCAGCAGCGATTATATCTTCTACTGACGCCGTTCCTGCGAGTATATCCTCGACTGTAGCTGCATCTTTTAAGATGTCCTCGACTGATTTTGCACTTGCTAAAATTTCATCGACTGACTTAGATTGTGGCGTTACAGAAGCGACGATATCGTCATCATCTATGCTGTCATTTCCAGCAACTTCGACATACGAATCTCCACATGCACATGTATAAGTAATAATACCAAACATTTCTGATGCAGTATATGAGTGCCCGCTTGTCTCTGTTTTTGTCCTTTCTGGACATTCACCAATCGTACTCGTACAAGTATATGATGTTGTATGTGTACCATCGCCGTTGTTTGTCATTCCGTTTGGACTCCATCTGTGCTCGTGTTCTGGTTCTGGCTCAGGTTCCGGATTTGTAATCGTTTCGGTGTATGAATCGCCACAAGCACATGTATAAGTTATGATACCGAACATTTCTGATGAAGTATAACTGTGGTTCAACGTTTCTGAATATGTCCGTGCATCACATGTACCCTTTGTATTTGTACAAGTATACATAATCGTATGCGTACCATTTCCGTTGTTAACCATGCTATCGACTTTGTAATGGTGATCTCCATGTTGTTCTTTTTCAACTTCCTTGTGTTCTCCACATACACATGTATATTGGATATAATTTCCCATATCTTTTTCTGACCAAGAATGGTCTTCATACGTGTAAGTCGGCGCTGAGGAATATCCACATGAACACTTTGAAACAGTAGGAATTCTATGTTGACTTTCGTTATATTGTGTAGGTGCTCCCGTAGTCGTACTCGTCATATTGTGAGACGAAACTTCGGATTTGACATTCTTCGTATTACCACAAGCACATTTCTGTTGAGTCTCTGTCCAGTGTCCTGAACTATCGTATTTACTTATGCTGTTACCAGTGTTAGTCATAGAACAACTTTCTACTTTATCTTCTGTTTTAGTTTCACCACATGAACATTTAAAAGATACCTTTACGTTATGAGATGAATCTCCTGATGGTGAACCTATAGTTCTTCCTGTCTCTACCCAATTGTGAGAATGTGTGATCGCTCTCTTTTCGGTGAATCCACAACCGTTACACGATCTCATCTCTTCTGTATCACTGATGGGGATCCACTCGCCAAGACTGTGTGGAACTTTGTTGCCTATTACAGTCTTGCTGTTACCACAGGCACATTTCTGTTGAGTCTCTGTCCAGTGTGACGAACTGTCGAACTTACTTACACTACCTGAGTCAACCATAGTACAATTCACTACCTGGTTTTCCTTTTTAGTTTCACCACATGAACACTTAAAAGATATTATAACGTTATGTGATGAATCACTTGCCGGTGAACCTACAGTTTTTCCTGTCTCTACCCAATTGTGGGAATGTGCGATCGCTCTCTTTTCGGTGAATCCACAACCACTACACGATCTCATCTCTTCTTTGTCGCTGATAGGTGTCCACTCACCCAGACTGTGTAAAACTTTATTACTTATAGACGTTACACTATTTCCACAAGTACATAATCCTGTCGTTTCTGTCCAGTGGAAACTGTCATCGTACTTCGTCGTAGAAGTTCCTGTTCCAGGTTTAGCAGTACACGAATAGACGTTTTCTTCTGTTTTAGTTTCACCACATGAACATTTATAGTATGTAGTGATTTTGTGTTGATCTTTTCCATTAGGAGTTGTCTTTTCATCGTATTTTACCCAGTCGTGAGTAGAATGATCTTTTGTGACTACTTTAGTATAACCACATCCTGTCGTACATTTATAAGTCGTAGAACCGTCTTCGTTTAAAGTTCCTTTATCCAAAGAGTGATTTGTCAAATTACCGGTTTTAGTTTTATTATAACCACATGCACATTTTTCATAAGTCGTTAGGATATGTCCCTGTTCGCCTTTGTTTTCATATTTTTGTGAACTTGTCTTCTTGTGACTCTGTTTTTGGGAAATGTTCGTTATCGCATTGCCACATTCACAATTACCTTTCGTTTCGATCCAGTGTGAGTTATCGTCAAACTTAGATGTCGAAGTCGAACCTGTAGATATCGAACAGTTTTCTTTTATCATTTCGGTTCTGATTTCTCCACCGATCGTACAAGTGTATGTCAAGTTAGTAAAGTGCTCATTTTCTGAAGCCGAAGTTCCAACTGATCTAGACGTCTCTACCCAATTGTGAGTAGTGTGTTCTGTATTTTGAATAGTCTTAGTATATCCACAACCTGTAGTACAGTCATAAGTTGTAGAACCGTCGGCATTATTTGTAGCTTTAAGATCGTGTCCTAAAATCTTGCTCTCCGTAGTCTTTTCGTGTCCACAAGTTTCGTTTTTACATTTTTCTAGAGTCAATCTTTTGTGTCCTGATTCACCTTGGTTCTTATAAGTTATAGATTTCGTTTCGAAATCGTGTGATCTAGATTCTACTTTGTCGCATCCTAGACAAAATCTTGTCTCTAGGTTGTCGTTTAAAGCTTTCCAAACAGTAAACGAGTGTTTATGTGGTAACGGACTTTCGTGATCTGGGAATCCTGGCTTAATCGGAGTCTCTGGTTTAAGTTCACGAGTAAACGTATAAGCACATCCTTCGTTTTGACATGCATACGTCGCTACGTTTTCGTAGTCTATATTTACGATTTCTAATTTGTGTTCTACTTTATTTATATAGCCACAATCATCACAGATATGATGTTCATAATCCTCATCGTAATCTTGGAAACGATATTCGCAATTTTCTTTGTGGGCATTATATACCTTATGTCCACAATTGCTACATGTCAAAGTATCTACTTCATAGTGAGTTCCATCGCTATATGTCGCATAAGAAGTCTTCGTCTGTTCTAAAGTATGAGCTCGTGTTTCGATCTCACCACATTTACATTCTCTAGCTTCTAAGTCATCGCTATATGCATACCAATCACCGAATTCGTGATTGTGGTTTTCATCTGCTATATCTGGGTCACTAGGCCTAACTGGCTTAGATGGTTTAGAGCTTTCAGGTCTACTTATAGAAGGATCTACTATAGGAGCTTTACCTTCTTCTTTTTGGTGTTTTTCTAAGTCTTCTAATATAGCCTTAATTTCATCGTTATTTAAATTGTCGACATTGGGGAATAAAGATCCATCGACTTCGATAACTACTCCCGGTTTAATTTCTATTTGAACGTTCTTTACGGGTTCTTCTTCGACAATATTATCGTCGATATCGTGATTGTGATCTAAGCCACCAACTTCTGTCACACCTGGTCTTAGATCATGATCGTGATCATGGTCTTTTCCGTCGTCCTTTGGTCCAACTAGAGCTGTACATCCTGTCGTTATTAAAAGCGACATAGCTACTAATCCGGCTTTAATTCTCGTATGATATGAGTTTATAAAATATTTTACTTTATTCATAAATTTTAACTCCTTTTTTCTTCCTTTTCCGTTCTTGAGTTGCTATTATACACTCTTTCTCAGAAAAGTCAACACTTTTTTGTCTTATTTTTTTCCTGTTTTTGGAAGTTTTAAAGCTAAAAATTGTCGCATAAAAATTATTCGCCATTTTTAGGTTCATACGTCAATATGATTATACTATTTTTTCGTCCCAAATGGAAGTACTTTTTGTATTTTTTTGTCAAATAATTGTTGTATTTTTTTGTCAAATAATGTCTTTCTTCAAATAGCTCGATCTGAGTACCCTCTCTTTTTAAATGTATGCACGCGTCTAATCTTTAATTCTAAAGAAAAAGAACTCGGTTTTTGCCGAATTCTCTATTTGTGCATTATTTTAACTTGAATGGTTTTAACTTTTGCCGTATATGTAACCGTCAAATCGTCGCCGATTACTGTTATAGGTACATCGTGGGTACCTGCTGTATATCCACTCAGATCCAGTTGAGCTTTTACAGATTTTGAATTTATATTATTTATGACATTTTCTGCGCCTTTCAAAATGACAGTAATGGCGGTGTCTTCCAAGAATACAGCGTTGGCGACATAATCTTGGTTGAGATGGACGAATTCGACTGGAATTTCTGCAATTTCCTTAGTAGCCTCATTTCCAAGTGTCACCTCGACCGTCGTAGTGTTTTCGCTCATATGTCTCACTCCGCTAGGTTTTGTCAGAGTGACATTGTATTTTTTGTTGGCGTTTAGTCCTTCGACGTCGATCTCAGCAGTTATAGATGTCAAGGAATTGATCGCTGCTTGATCTCCATATACTCTTACACTCTTTATACTAGGTATAGCCGAACTGATCGCATAACCTGTAGCTAAGTCTCCCACTGGTACTACTTTGACAGGAAGATCGGTATAATATGAATCTACTTTTATAGATGCGCTTGCAGTAGAAGGAACTATTTCGACATTGTCGACCAATTTACCGCTTGCATCGTATGCTACGAGAGGTATAGAATCTACGTCGATGGTTCCCGCTTCGGTAAGACCCAAGTCTGCGACGTTTACTAATGCTTTGATGTTTGCAACTCTAGCTAAAGTTTCGCTAGATCCTTTGACGTATACTTCGCTTTCTTTAAGGTTTACTTCGCTTACGTTGAGTTTACTATCTAGTTTATCTTGGTTAAGTAGATCGTAAGAGAGCGTTCTAACACTTGAAACTTTTTCTCTAATTTTTACTGTAACAGTAGAAGGAACTAGTTCATATTTTACAGACTTAATCGAATGATTGTACTTCATTTTAACGGTGTACTCTCCAGTCTTATAATCGCTCAAATCTAACACTACTTTATGTTCTCCTAGCTGTTTAGCTAAATATAGGTCACTTTTTCGGCCCATTAAGATGATATCTACAGTCTCCGGTATACCTTCGACGACGTATTTTTCTTCGTTGAAGATGACATTTACAGGTTGGCTCGATAAGATCTCCGATTCGTTTTCTACTATGTTTATGGCTCTGCTATCTACGACGAGAAACGCTAAAACGGCCAAGACGAGAGATATTACCAAAAGTGAATGTGGTTTATTTAATAGTCCATCGAATACTCCTGCGTTCTTTTTGAAGATCTTGTTTATTCTATATATTATTCTACTGAGTGGTGTAATCAAAATTTTATCTATGACTTTGTGAATGCCTTTTAACAACTTCATAAATGGATTTATCTTTCTCTTTTTACTCATCCTCTTCACCTCTTTCGTCTGCGGCATAGAAAATTTCTGTTTTTGGCGAAAGTTCATTATAGAGCATTTTCTTAAATTCTTCCGGCGTCAGGTTGTAATTGAGAGTGCTATTGATCGCGATGCTAATCCTTCCTGTTTCTTCTGAAACGATGAGGACGATAGCGTCTGACTCCTCCGAAAGACCTAATCCTGCGCGGTGGCGAGTCCCTAGACTTTTCGACAATTTATTGTCCATGCTCGTCCTAAAGACACAGCCTGCACAAGTTACTTTGGTACCTTGAATTATTACTCCACCATCGTGAAGAGCACTATTCGGATAGAAGAGGCTCTCTAAGATCGGTCCGCTTACGTCGGCATAGATCTTTGTAGCAGGTGTTATATATTCTTGCAGACTTACATCTCTTTCGATTGCGATCAAGGCGCCATATTTATTTTTGCGAAGATATTCTATGGCTTCCATTACCTCTGTAACGAGTTTCTCTCTTTCGTCTCCAGTTAAAACCTTATGTCTTCCCAACAACTGACTGTGGCCTAGTTGTTCTAAAACTGTCCGGATCTCCGGTTGAAAAACGATGATTATCGCGAGTGGTCCCCACATGATTATATACTCTAATATGAGGCCTACTGCATATAAGTTCAATAGGTTGCTAAACAATTTTATTACTACGATGAACAGTACTCCCTTGAAAATAAGTACCATCTTGATGTTGTTTTTTAGATTTTTTAATAAGAAGTATACTATATACCATAAGATACAAACATCCAATATTTTAGTGATTATACTCCAAACTGATGATAAAGTCATGACTTTCCTCCTTGCGTCACTTTTTGAATTATAGCAAATTTAGTCTTTTTTTTCCACTTAATTCTTTAAAAACATTTTTACTTGTCAGAGGAAAGAGTTTCGTCGATCCCCTTTTATTCTTTTTTATTGTGCCTGTGGTCCAGTGATCTTTACAGACTGTCCGGTCGGCTGCAATCCTATATAGGTAATGCCATCGTTCACGACTAGTGGATCTCCATTCATATGGGTGTAAATAGTTTTTGCTGAACGAGAAGACTTCGACCATTTGATCTGCACTGCTTTGCCTTCACTTATGAAGTAACCTGTCCCACTTCCGACGTTTTCCATATCTTGTCTTCCATAATTGTCGATGGTTCTGTATTTTACATTGTAGACTATGATGTTTTTGGTTTTTACTCTCTCTTTTGAATTGTAGTCGATGAGTTCTACTTTGTTTTGATTTCTCAGATACATTTTTGTTTCTTCGTCGTAGAAGAATCTCGCTGTGTATCCACTCGAATACGGAATCTCTACTGTCGTCGCATCGATAGTACCTTCGTACTCGGTTAAATCTATCGGTCTAGCGTCGTAGTCGAGAAGATTTCCACTCTCTGTAGTAGTTCGATATTTTAGTGCATTCGCTGCTGTATGAAGACTTTCCATTTTGGAATAACCTTTGTGCTCAGAACCTATACCTTTGATCGTAGAATCTCTAAAAAAGTATTTTCCTTCGTATGAAAGTCCGTTTATGTTGTTTATTCCGAGCGTCTTTATATCGCTTTGAGCCTGTGGACTCCATCCCCAATGGACATATATCGCATCGTTTTCTAGAGCATAGTCTAGAAAGTAATGCCTACTACTTCTAATGCTCTGTATTTTCGGAGCATTAGAATCTTTAAAGAGGACCATCTCTCGAGTGATTCCACCTTCTACGAGCATCTCGTAGTTGATGTATGCATCGTTTAGACCAGACTGATATTTCCACACAGCACTGTTATTATTTATCATCACTGCATAAGGACGCGAATTGCTGGTCAAATCTATGATCTGTACTTCTGGTTCTGGTTCTATAACCTCTGGCGGTTCATCCTGATCCTTAGGTTTTTCGTAAGAATTACCATTTAAAACAAAATATCCTATACCAGAAGCCAAAACTATTATCCCGATCGTTATGAACATCAAGAGTTTTTTCTTCTGTCTCTTTTTTAACTTCTTCATCACTACACATCTCCTCTATAATAATAACATTTTTTTTTATAGAATACAAATCAAAATTGTCATGACATTTTTTATCTATATTATAAGATAAAACTCTAGTTAGAAAAAGTCTATTAATGTCTTTTACCATTATGAGTGATAGAATTTTTATAAAATACGATAAATATACGATTAGATTTTTATCGTTCGTTATAATGTGATGTGAAGTTGTTTTGGTTATGAGGTAATGACTATTACAATAAATGAAAAAAGAATCAAAAATATGATTTATGAAATAGAATAGAAATGTACAACGTATTTTACAATTTTATCTACCTATATCCTGAGTCGATGTTAGGAGATGACAAGATAAATTTTTGGAAGGTTACTTTTTTTCAAAAATTGGTTGCTAGTTTTATCTATACTATGTTATATTTGTCAAGTAGTGAGGTTTGTGAAAATGAAGAAAAAAAAGATTTTAATTTATTTAATCTCAGCTTTGATTCCCGTCCTAATATTTTTAATATGCAGTATTTTAAACGGGTATCTTCCTTTTGGAGATGAAGTCTTAAACGCATACGATTCGTATACTCAATATCCAGGTTTTCTCTTGGAATATGTGCGAGGGTTAAAGGTAGGCAATCCTTTTTATTCGTTCGGTGGTTCTCTAGGTTTTAATCTATTTGGCACTATAACTTATTATGCGATCAGTCCATTAAACATTTTAGCCGTCTTTGCAAACCCTATGAACTATCCTTATTTTGCTGTCGTCATGACTTATTTAAGGTTCGCTCTTTTGGGAAGTTCTATGTGCTTTTACTTGAGCCATAAAAATTTTAAACCGGCAAACATAGTTCTTTTCAGTTCGTTATACTCCCTCATGGGTTTTACTAGTGCTTATTATTACAACTATATATGGATCGACTCGATAATAATGCTACCTCTCGTCATTCACGGGTTGGATTCTCTGCTTGAAGGGAAAAATGCATCATTTTATATCGTATCTTTAACTTTAGCGATAATGATCAACTATTATATAGGGTATATGATATGTATATTTTCTCTCATATGGTTTTTATATAGATCGTCTCAAATCGAAAATAAAACAGGGATCTTTAAAACCTTCATCTTAAGTTCACTTTTGGCAGGCGGGATGAGCGCATGTATCTTGTTGCCGAGCACATTTGCACTTTTACAAGGTAAATCGGCACTGTTTAGTACGACTGAGTATTTTGGCTTTTCTAAAAATGCCTTGACTTTCTTATATACTCTTACGACGGGATCTTTTCAAATAGGAGATCAATCGAACGGACCTGGACTCATCTATTCGAGCATCCTAGTCGTGGTTTTAACGATAATGTATTTTTTTAACGAGTCTTTTACTAAAAAAGAAAAAATTGCAACGATTTTCGTCATCGCGTTTTTTTACTTATCTTTATCTGTCAACTTGTTTAACTATGCTTGGCAGTTATTCCAAAGTCCGATCTGGTGGCCTAGCAGATTTTCTTTTCTTATCTCTTTCTTTTTGATAGTCCTTGCTGCGAGGACGTTCGATTCTATAGAAAAAGTCAAACTGAATAATAAGAAACGGACGATCATAGCAGTTATCATGGGTATAGGATTCGTTCTAAGCGCGATATATAAATGGAAATCGATCGACGACGTACAATTATTTACTTATTTCTATCTCGGTTTTAGCGTTTTATTATTTTTAGAGTTGATGTTTTTAGCTGATAAAAAAGGATTCGTCGTGATGGTTTTGATTTTTACCTTTATCGAAATAAGCGTCAATACATTTAACAGTTTGAAGACAAATTATAGATATATTTCTGTTTCGAATTATCACTATTTGAAGCAGGATATCCCCACTTTGATCGAAAAGTTGAATGTGGAAAACGACGGCTTTTTCTACAGATTCGAATTAACTAAAAAGTTTACTTCGAACGATGGACTATATTTCGGTTATAACGGCATAAATTATTTTAATTCTGTACGAAACGTCAAAACGATAAAGTTACTCGAAAATTTAGGAATAAAGACCTATAACGATTGTCATGTTAACTTGTTGGATTTCGATCCGGTTACTTTAAGTTTACTAGATGTTAAGCACCTGTATGGTAATGTAGATTATTTAGAGGAAGTAGATAATAAATTGTTTGAAAACCCCTATTCTCTCGGCATAGGATTTATGGTTTTAGATGATATCAAAGATTTTGAATTTGGCGATGACCCATTTTATAGCAAGAACAATTTAGTAAAAACCATGAGTGGAATCGATATAGACCTGTATGAAAAAAAATCTATAGATCTGTTCGACTATGAGAAAGTAGATTATGCCGACACTTATAGGTATAGGTTTAAAAGTAAAGGACATTACTTGATCTTTTTGGAGAATCTCGGCGGTCAAGTTGTCATCAACGACGAAACTCGAAGTATCGACGAAATGTTTGTAGAGATCCAAGAAGGAGATGACGTAGAAATAAACTATAACATAGTTACCGATTATAAAGAAGAAGATGTGTACTTTACGCTTTTAAACTTGGACAGTTATGAAAGACATATGGATTCTTTTGAAAACGTACTAAGAGCTAAGATAAACGTGAATGGGCATTTACTCGAAGGTACTGTCGAAGTCGATGAAGGAAAGAAGTACATGTATACGAGCATTCCGTTCGAAGAGGGAATAAGAGTTTCTGTCGATGGAAATCCTATAGATATAGATGTAATTTTGGGCGGATTTATAGGTTTCGAGTTAGAAACGGGATCTCATGAGATCACTGTCGACTATACCCCAAAGGGATTGAATTTAGGCGTCGTCATCAGTCTACTTTCTCTATTTGGAACAGTCTATTTACAAAAAAAGAAAAAAGCTCTATAATAAAGTTGTGGTGATTTACTATGAAGTTGAGCATTTTAATACCAGCTTATAATGAAGAAGAAAATATGGATATTATCTACAACAACATTAAGAGCGTCTTGGAAGACATCAGTTTTGAGATAATATTTATCGATGACGGTTCCTTGGATAAAACTTATCCTGTATTAGAATCTATATATAAGAAAGATCCTAATCGTGTGAGAGTTATCAGTTTTAGTAGAAATTTTGGTAAAGACGCGGCAATCTATGCCGGAATCGAGTATGCGGCTGGAGAGTTTACTGCCATCATCGATGCAGATATGGAACAAGATCCTAAATATCTCGTCAAAATGTTAAACTTTTTGGAGAACAATAAAAATTATGATCAGGTAGCCATGGTAATAAAAGAAAGAAAAGCTGGAAACGTCTTCAAAAGGTTCGGTTCTAAGACATTTTACAAGTTCATAAATCTTTTAAGCGACATAAAGTTTGAGCAGGATGCAAGCGACTTTAGAATGTTCAATTCTATTGTCAAAGAAGCTTTACTTAAGTTACCTGAGAAAAATAGATTCTCGAAAGGCATATTCAATTGGGTCGGCTTTAACACGAAATATTTAGAATACGACGTCGGTACACGTACTAAGGGAAAGACGAAGTTCGGGTTTAGAAGTTC
>CASRZA010000049.1 GCA_949439935.1 uncultured Bacilli bacterium | reverse complement strand
GGACCAGCCGGAATAACTGGTATAACTGGTGCTACTGGACCTACAGGACCAACGGGACCTGAAGGAGCAACTGGACCAACGGGACCAGCTGGAATAACAGGTATAACTGGTGCAACCGGACCTCAAGGACCAACTGGACCTGCGGGAGCAACTGGACCAACGGGACCAGCTGGAGTGACAGGAATAACCGGTGCAACCGGACCTCAAGGACCTACAGGACCTGCGGGTGAAACTGGACCAACAGGACCAGCCGGAGTGACAGGAATAACTGGAGCAACCGGACCAACAGGGCCTACGGGACCTACGGGACCAACGGGACCAGCTACACCATAAGGTGAAGTATGAAAAATAAATACAAAATTGTCGTATATGCCATATGTAAAAATGAAGAAAAATTTGTAGAAAATTGGGTAAATTCGATGAGTGAGGCAGATGAGATCCACGTTTTAGACACGGGCTCATCTGACAACACCGTCGAAGAACTGAAACGATTAGGAGTTCACGTAGAAACTAAAAAAATTGATCCATGGAGATTCGACGTCGCGCGCAATGAATCTTTAAAACTAGTTCCTCTAGATACTGACATATGTGTATGCACAGATTTAGACGA
Organism: uncultured Bacilli bacterium; assembly: GCA_949439935.1. Classification (GTDB taxonomy): domain Bacteria; phylum Bacillota_I; class Bacilli_A; order RF39; family UBA660; genus RUG11867. The sequence goes on along the minus strand of CASRZA010000049.1, from coordinate 10,233 downwards.
GACATTTTTACCGGGATGGAGAAAAATTTTAGAAGAAGTTTGGGACGATAAAACCACGAGGCTGAGGTACAACTACAACTGGAAACTTGACGAAAACGACTTTCCTCTCGTCAATTTCTACATTGAAAAGATACATAAAAGAAAAGATTACCATTGGGCTCATCCTGTACATGAAATACTAGAACCGGAAATTGAAGAAGTGTTTAAAACAACCGACAAGATAACTGTTAATCATCGTCCAGATGAAACCAAATCGAGATCGAGCTACCTTCCACTTCTAGAGCTGTCAGTAAAAGAAAGACCTCTAGATGACAGAAATATGCATTATCTTGGACGCGAATACATGTACTACGGAATGTGGAACGAAGCTATAGACACATTAATAAGACACCTTCATTTACCTACTTCGACTTGGAAAGACGAAAGATGTGCTTCGATGCGATTTATATCTAGGTGTTACATTAACTTAAACAGATTTGCCGAAGCCGAAATGTGGTTAGATAAAGCTATCAAAGAAGCTCCATATCTTCGCGACCCATTCGTCGAAAGAGCACTACTTGCATTTACACTAGAGGATTACGATGGGACAGAAAAGTACTGTAAAGAAGCTTTAAAAATCGAAAATCATCCCAAAAGCTACATAAATGAAATTTTCTCTTACAATGGCACTATCGAAGATCTTCTTTCACTTTGCGCATATTACAAAGGAAATACTGTGGACGCTCTAAAATGGGTAAACCTAGCCTTAAAATATAGACCAGAGGACGAAAGATTAAACGGCAATAAAAGGACGTTCTTAAACGAAAAATAAAGGGGATCTCTCCCCTTTCTTTTTTTATTGCCCGAAAAACCTAGATCATTCCTCAGATTTGACGACATACAAATATAAATGCTCGCTATTATCTATAAAAAATAATGCCTCTTTATTTCTAATTCTTTCAAAATACATTATTGGCAATTTTAAATTGTCCCTAGCGTCTAATAATTCCTTAAATTCTTTAATCCTAATTATTCTTTCCTTATCATCTAGATCTGGAGCATTAGAAACTTCGACGATCATTCTGTCATACTCTCTCAAAAGTTTTGCAACCTGTTTTTGATATTTACTTTTTTTCTGATAAACTCGACCAACTAATAAGAAAAGATCGACGATCATCATTAAGACGATCACAAGCAAAATGATTATATAATTAAATCCGTCTGCATTATCGTCTGTACTGTCTACTAATTGATTATAGTTATTTAAACCGATCGGAGATGAATTGATACTGATCGCGCGTTCAGATAGAGGAATATCGACAAACATACTGCTATCATTTAAAGCTATACTTTGATTATCCTTCTTAAGAACAAACATAACTCTCAAATAACTTTCCGTATCTATACCGTAATCGCCTTTAAATTTAGAAGCTAACATATTATAGTAATCATAATCGATAGACACGTGCTTAGTAAAGTCATATTGCTTTATGTTTTTTATATCCTCGACGTTGCTTAAGACGTTATACTTTTTATGTATATATTCCCTATCGCTCGTTCCATCTTTTATGATCAATTCAGAATATATGTCGTATGTAAATACACAATCTATATCTCTGTCTATTTCAAAATCGTATTTGAAATCGATTTCTACCTTATCGATAAGTGAAGCTATATATATTTTATTATCCTCCACATAACTATCATCGTAGTAATCGTTTTCTTTAAGAGAAACTTTATAATCGATGTTACCATCTTCGGAATAATTTATCACTTCATCCAATTTTGTTTTAGTATCGAAATACCTATAAACTAAATATATTGATATTATCGCAAACATTATAAATGCGACAGAATAGATCCACGTCAGATAACTTAAATTTTTTTTCCTAGTATTCTTTTCACTATATTCCATTCCCTTTTCCTCTACTTTCTCGTAGTATCTTTAATCGACCGAACCATAATCCAAAGTGATTTTTCCAAACGACACTTCAAAATCGCCGTCTGCCCAATGATCGTTATTCTTATATATGATCTTTACTTTTACATTCTCAGATGACTCCCTTGCTAAAGTATGACCATTTATGTTATTATTCGTCGATTTAAATAAAGTAGGACCGATTTGCACGCTCAATTCGATATCCCCACAAACTGCCTGTACGAGATCATCTCTGGCACCGATGAGAGGAGTACATTTTTTAGTTACTGTTTCACCGTCGATATTCCTGAAATTTACCTCGTTCAAATATGCCAAATATTTACCGGAGTTAAAGGAATAAAACGAATATTCGACAAATTGACCTGGTTCAGTAAACACGGCGTATATATTAGAGATCGTCGGATCATTAGTATTATCGAGTACTGCATTCGTTGCAACGATCTTAGAATCCGATTTTGTCGGCACGATCTGATTCGTCGCTAAAGATGTCGCACTGCTAGAAAAATTTACTTTAAAGTAACTGCTATCTGGTGTAACTTTTAAACTAGAGTTTATATTCAAAGCTGTAGAGAAAGCTGCAAATCCTACAGATAATTGTACTATACAAATTGCTAATACAACGATTATCAATATTTTTGTTCTTCTGTTATTCATATATTGTACCTCTATTCTCTTTGTAAGTATAACATATTTGACAAATTTATACAATTTATTGTGCTTGAGTTGATGTCTACCTCTTAAAACCTCGAATCATAAGTATATTCTAGGTCGTAGGTTATCGTCGCACCTGGTACACAACTAGCATGCCCAGGAGTTGTAGCCATAAATTTAATAGCGACTGGTGTTTTATTTATATTGTTTTCATTGAAAGTGAAGTATCCCGCATAAGCCGCATCAGTACTGCTATAACTGTGAGGATCTGACTTCAAATTTCCAGCAAAATTCTCTATATTTTCCGTTGTGCCGTCTTTATATTTCACCGTTATAACCAAAGTATCCTTTGAGCTACTATGCCCCGGTGGAATCTGTAAGAAGAATTTAAAGCCACTCAAGTAACAATTTGGAACTATCTCTGTCCATCCACTATCGAATGTCGTATCTACGAATTGACCAGATCCGTTCGAACCAGTAGTCGACCCTTTTATTTGATGTGTCTGAGTAGTGACAGCTTTCGCACCAGTCTTATCGTAAGCCGAACCTATGATAGGGAAGAATCCAGTCTTATTAAACGTCAATTCCCATGTCGTATACTAGATGCTCCCGAGCACGTCACGTCATATGTGACTGTTCCATCTTCTGCATCGGTAGAACCGCTCATTTTAACCGTAGCTTTTATCGAACCGCCAGAACCGATAGACGTACCATTAGGAAACGTCACTGTCATAGTGGGTTCAGTAGGCGGAGTATTAATATACTTCGCATATAAAGTCGTATTCGATGAACTAGTATATTTCGTACTCGATATGACCTTATTGACCAAAGACCTTTCTTTGTACCAACCTCCGAATGAATATCCAGTTTTACGAGGAGTCGGTAAAGTGCCATAGATGTCGTTATACATTATCTCTTTTTTTGTTTGACTTAAAGATCCCCCTAATGGGTTGAAAGTTATAGTATACACTGGACGAAAGTCAAAATCTAAATTTATTATATGATCTACCTTCGAAGAATTAAACGCGCCAGATTTATATTTTATCGTCAAGTAAAACTCTTTTTCCATTCCAGATGTGCAAACGTTAGACGAATTGCACATCTTTGTCTTAAGGGTATAACCAGTTATTTGATACGTCAGCTCGCTAGGTAGACCTACAATATCGTAAATTCCCGAGACGACATTTCCAAAATTCGTTACCTTTACTTTATAAGTGATCGAAGAAGTACTATTAGGCAGTTTTACATTAAATGCTAATTTATGTTCATCATATTCTTCATACATAGATAGTCCACCGCTAGATACACGGTCGACATTCACATTTGTAATTCGAATGTTCCTATTGATTCTGACGGCCATTTTCATATCGCTGATCTCTATCGCAGAATGAAAAGATGAATACCCGATACTGATACACAATACACACAGTATTATGAAAGACGAATATAAAAAGTTACGCACATTTTTTTGCTTTGCTCTACTGCCCATTCTTTTCACCTCTTCATTTAGTCTCTAACAATTCGTTAATCCAGACAGTCGGTAACCCGATCCAATTGATTTTAAACTTTACTTCGCCGAGAACATCTTCTTCTTTTATAGCCCAAGGATCAGCTTCTTCGTTACTATCTCCCTTTGTATAAAACGTAAGCTCATTTTGATAGTCTACTACGTTTAAAATTCGATGAACTATTATTTTACCATTATATTTGTACGCAACGACTTCTCCAGGTTTAATCTCGTTCTTATCCGTCTTCTGATCTATTATGACCACATCACCGACGTTGATCTCCGGATTCATACTACCGGATGCGACCGCGATAGCGTAATACTTAAAATATCCTGAGACGAAGTATATCAACGTAACGATTACTATTCCCGGCGCTAAAAAGCTTAAGCTCTTCTTTCTATAATCGCGTTCTATCTCTTCATCTTTCGTCTGTTTCAAAAATGAATAAACTCTACATAACAAAAATATAGGTAAGAGAAAATCTATAATAGACTTAATATATTCGTTCGGGTTCGGAACGATAGGTAATATATATAGATATAGTTGAATGACTAAATTATATAAAATGTTCGGCAGATATCCACTATTCACACACATAAAGGTCGATAATATGTTATTTGTAATTGCCGGCATCAAAGACAGTGCAAAAAACATAAAAAAGTTAAGATGGCCTTCGAATACGTTCAAACTTAAAGTATTTGTAATACTTATGAATATAAACAATATACTGGTTGTTACAACCAGTCCTTTAGAACCTTCTGCCTTAGTGAGGATCGCAAATCGGAGATATTCTTTTAAGCACACAGATAAAACTAAAGGTATTATAAATTTTACGATGCCATAAGGATTTAAATAATTTGTGGTTCTCGCAAAACCCACAGCTATTCCTAATAGATAGTACAGCATAAAAAATACTAATAAGAAGATCACGATCTCTAAAAGAATGTCCTTCGTATATCTATGTCTATCTCTCTCAAACCCAAACGATAGTTTAAACACTAACAATATCGCTAGAATAAATATTGGCAAACCATAGCCGGTAAGAAAATCGAAAACAAAACTATTTAATATAAGGGCTATAAAGATAATAAATTCTAAAGCATACAATTTTATATAGCTTTTTTTCATTTTATCCCCTTTCTACTTCGACGTTAATCTATAGATGCATAGTCTAACGTTATATCGCCAAAAAATACTTCAAAATCCCCATCCGCCCAGTGATCGTTATTTAAATAACTGATCTTTACTGTTACTGGTTCAGCCGAATTCCTTTTTAGAGTATGATTAGAGATGTCATTGTTTGTTTCCCTAAATAAAGCTGGGCCAACCTTTACAGTGATTTCAATGTCCTCACAGACTGCCTGTACATAATCGTCTCTTGCCTCGTCGGATGCGACACACTTTTTAATTACATCTTCTCCATCGATAGTTTTGAAATTAACTTCGTTAAGATATGAAAGATATTTACCCGTATTATAAGCATAGAATGAATAGGTGACAAATTGACCTGGTTCAGTAAATACAGCAGATAAATTATTTATAGTCGGATCACCTGTATTATCGATCGTCGCATTCGTCGCAACTACCTTTGTATCTGAAACAGAGGGTGTGATCGGCGCAGTCTCTAAATCGGCATCACTACTAGAGAAGTTAACTTTAAAATATTTGCTATCTGGAGTAACCTTTAAACTAGAATTGATCTTTAAAACCGTAGAAAAAGTCGCAAAACCCATAGATAAACATGCTACTCCTACGAGAAGTGCTAATATAATCAAAAGTTTAGATGTTCTGTTATTCTCTTTTTTTACACGCATTCATAAAACCCTACTTTCTATTACTATTATGACACACATTTGTCACATTTTCAATCCTTATTGTACAGACAAAAAGTCTATTAAAAGCTAAATAATTAACCTTCAATAGACCTTAGGCGCGCGATATACTTATCAAATTGTAATCATCTTCTTTAAAATCAAAATCGAATATGTATTCGTCTATATAATGATCTTTAAATATTTTATCTGGTTCATCTCTAAGCGTTTTTAAAGATACTTTCTCTAACGTTTTATCTTTATCAAAATTTTTGATCGAAAAAACCATATCGTCTTCGTCATATTTATTTTTGCTAGTTTCACCATAAAAGGCTTTTACCTTTATTTTGATTATATCTCCTTCTCTTAAAGCTTCTTCATATTTTACCCTATGTAAACTTTTTACTTGCTCACATTTTTTAAACTTCAACTCATATTTTTCACCTGTGTATAAGTACCCTATTATTCCACAGTTAGAAGACGTTTTATAGTTTACGTCATAAGACTTAAAATCGTCTAATTTAAAATCTCTTTCGACCTCTGTTTCGACGATCGAAGTGGCTATCGTCAACTTCTCGACGTCATCTCTCATTATCTCTTTCTCAAATTGATCGCCTTTGTACAACTTTTCAAAAACTAAGTACAACATTTCATCGTTTGACAGCGTCTTCGTATTCTCATCGTCAAATTTAAAATATAGATATTCATACATATCATCATGAAAAACACTATCATACAGTATATCTAATTTACTAAGAACTTTACTTACTATTTCTGAATTCTGTTCTAAAACAATACCAGAACCGTTTCTGTTTGGATATTCTTTCACAGCAGTTACGTTCAGTCTTACTACAACTGCAATCACTATAAATAAAACTAAAAATAGTACTAACTTTAATTTTCTACTCATTTATCTTAATTCCTTTATCTAAATAAGAATATCATATTGCCATTTTTATGTCAAATAAAGAAAAAAGTAGCGATTGCTACTTTAATAATCTCTGTCTCTCAAGAAAGGAGGTAGATCGTAGTCTTCTTTTTCGACTACCTTACGTTCCTCTTTCGGTATATAATCGCCACTGCTGCTCATCGCTTCATCGTCGAAACCTGTAGCTATGACAGTTACTATAACCTCGTCGTTTAAGTTCTCATTTATAACTGCACCGAATATCGTATTGATATCTGTATTTGCAGCTTCTCTGACCACTTCAGCAGCATCTTCTGCTTCGAATAGCGTCAAAGACTTTCCGCCAGTGATGTTGATGATGGCATCAGTTGCTCCTTCGATACTAGTTTCCAAAAGTGGACTTGATACCGCGTGCTTTGCAGCCTCGATCGCGCGATTTTCGCCAACTCCAAGTCCGATTCCTATGAGTGCATTACCACGATTTTCCATGACGGCCTTAACGTCGGCAAAATCCAAGTTTACGAGTCCCGTCACGGCAATAAGATCGCTTATAGACTGAACTCCTCTATGTAGTATGTTATCTACTTCTTTAAAGGCATCTTGCATAGGTGTAGACTTGTCTATGATATCTCGTAATCTATCGTTTGGTATGACGATCAAAGTATCGACGTTCTTCTTTAATTCCTCGACACCTTTGAGAGCTTGTTCCATTCTCTTCTTTCCTTCGAAACGGAAAGGCTTTGTGACGATTCCGACAGTCAACGCACCTAAACTTTGAGCTATCTCAGCAACTACGGGAGCACCACCAGTTCCAGTTCCTCCACCCATTCCGCAAGTGACGAATACCATGTCGGCTCCCTTTAGAGCTTCCTCTATTTCTGATTTAGACTCGATCGCAGCTTCCTTACCGACTTCTGGTTTCGCTCCAGCACCTAAACCGTTCGTAATCGTAGATCCTATCTGCAATTTTGTAGGTGCTAAACTGCTATTTAAAACCTGCAAATCAGTATTTGCAACGATAAATTCAACGCCCCTAACACCGGATTCTATCATTCTGTTAACAGCGTTACATCCACCGCCACCTACACCGACTACCTTAATTTTTGCAATTTGGTCCATTTCTAATCCATCCATTTTGTTCATCTCCTAACTAATTGTCAAAAAAATATCCGAAAACCTTACTTAATAAAGAGTTGTTATTCGTCGGTTCTCTGCTCGAAGAAGCCATATTTTCTAAATCGTTTTGATTAAATATAGAAAAGGCTCTATCTTTAAGTTCCATTCTAGATTCGTAATATTGTATGATCCCAACTGCGCTAGAATAAGAATTATCTCTTGCTCCTAACAAATTTAGATTACCTAGATTGGCATCTTTTCCAAACACTCGCTCCAAAGCTAAACTGAAATCTTTTAACTCTGTAAGCGTACCTACAACAATTATATAACTTATTTCCTTTTTTGTTAAGACATTTATTTGTTTTTTTACTAAATTTAATATTTCTTCTATCCTACTCGCAGCAACTTCGCTCATATCGTATTGATTGAGCTGTATCTCTTCGCCTTCCAAATCGACGACGATCCTATATTCGTTGGGATTCGAAAGTTTACTATTTGCAAGGACTATATCTTTATAGACAGCCGTAGCTTCCTTATCTCCTATTTTGCTCACAAAACTTATATCTTTTATGATATTTCTCACTCCCAAGGGAAAAGTGTTGCTATTTGTGATTATGCCTTTGTTGAATATCGAAACAGTAGTAGAATCGTACCCTAAATTGACGACTGCTCCAACGCTCTTTTCCATCTCAGGTGTTTTATGAGAATAATAATCTCCCAAAGAATTCGGAACTACGTCCAATACCTTAAGCCCTGCGCGATTGACGATGTCTAACATTTCACTCACATAATCTCTCGGTAACGAAATGACTATACCTTTAAGACCTAAATTCGTGCTTTCCACTCCGACGGGCTTCTTGACTACAACATCGCCATCTACAGTAAATTCCACAGGCACGACGTTCGCCAAGACATAATCTGTAGGAACTCTCCCGTCTGCACATTTGCTAAAGACGTCGTCGACTGTCTTGCCCGTGATGATTGAAGGATCAGTATTTATCTTGACCGCTGCGCCCGATTTACAAAGTCTAGCATTCAACATATTGAGACCCAATATACATTTATCGAATTTGACTCCCAGTGTGTTCGAAACTTCTTCGACTGCAGACTTAATCGACAGCACTACCGAATAATCATCTACGACTTTACCAGCCTCGATGCCTTTGCATGGAACTTTAGAAGCACTTAAAATGTGAAGACGATCTTCGAAGAATTCGCCGACAATTAATTTGATGCTTTCACCATCGATATCTAAGCTAGAGATAATTTTCCTCACATTAAACACTCCATTTTTCTACTCAAAACAATTATACTATAAATACAAATTAAAGTAAAATCTTTTTTCACCGTAAAATGGGCTCTCTTTAAATAAGACAACTCGATTACCAATTAAAATTCGACAAAAAAAAACGTTAAAGGTATGAAATTCGCTTTATCTAGGGCAACAAAAGAAGAAACTGCGCATAAGACAGTTTCTTCTAACTGTGTTAATCTCTTTCCGACATATTATACATCCAAAAGACATTCTATTGATATTAGATTTACACTTGTCTTATTTTGAACTCTCCATGTCCTCCACCATCTTGGACATATTTTTCCTTGATCGTTTCTGGGACTACTTCACGGGTAATCATATATCTACTTATCATTCTCTCTACCATCTCAGTATATAGAGAAACTGCATACTCGATGTTTCCACGTTTAATATATCCCACACATCCTTTAATGTAGATGTTGTATAAATCCAACGCTACTTGGATACTGTTCTCGTCGTCGATTAGCCCTCTCGCCAGAACTGGACCTACTGTATCGTACCTCAGAAGCAAATCCCTATATTGAGCATTCTTCTGTAAAATATTTCCTCTAAAACTTCTCAAAGTCTGTAACGCATCACAATCATCCTTCATGCCCAATATGTTGACTATCGCCGTAGTAATAAAGCAGCCACTAGGTTTAAATACCTGAGTATTTTCCTTTACATATTTATCTGCTCTAGCTATAGCTTCCTTAGCATCGCTAGTATATCCCCATCCTACACGAGAAAAAAGATCACAATTCTCCGCATAGTAATCGTTTGCAAAGTGCTTTTCATCGTCTTTTTCTTCACATGGACACATACCATCCACTACGATGGAAGTTATTAAATGCTTACATTCTCCACATTGTTTCATAAAACACACCGCCCCTAAATGTCGACTATTATACCATAAGATATCGTTTAAATCAAGAAAAAAGACGACCGACGTCGCCTTTTTGTGAATAATCTCAATTGCAAAAGTAAATTCCACTCTAAAAATACAAAAGGTAGAATTTAGTAGTACA
>CASRZA010000048.1 GCA_949439935.1 uncultured Bacilli bacterium | reverse complement strand
GAAAAAACTTAATAATAAAATTATCATTAAATCTAAAAATCAGTTATTAGATGAAAATGAGAAGTTAAAAGAAGAAAATAGTAATTTAAAAAGTTTAAATTATCAGTATGAAATACAATATAATGATTTAAAAGAAAAACTGATTATCTTATTTATCACTTAAATAAAATAATCAAAAAACTTCCAGAATTTATACAAACTTTAATTGGAAGATTATTTAATCACAATGATATAAATATTAAATATTTTAAACAACAATATGATCCAGAAGTTCAAAAAAGAAATGGAATCAAGAAAAAGATTTAATTTATTTAATAAACAAGAAATCAATAAATCTTTAAAACATATTAACGATGAAATGGAAGAATCAGCAGAAGAATTTTACAATGAAAAGAAAGGCAAAGATAATCTTGAAAGATAATTTGAATAACTTATTAGGTTATTCATTTTTTATTCATTTTTTTGTTTTAAGTGGCTATTCAAAAAAATAAAATTGATGTATAATATTTAATATGAAATCTATTGCATAAATAGTAATTTGTCGAGGAGGAAGAATTTATGAATATAAAAAAAGAAAAGTATGATTTGTATTTTAGATTATCTTTTGTTACATATGTTTGATGATGCTTGCTTTACCTTATGTGACAGCACAAACTTGGGCAGATATAATATCATTACTTTTTATAATAACATTGATATATCAGTATATATATATGATTTTTTTAAGCAAAAAAGATAATAAAAAGTTTAGTAATGTATTATTAAAATTTTTATTATCTGGAATAACATCAGTAAGTGTTTATATATTAATTGTATATGGTGATAATTTCATTAATGGTTATACTCCTACAGATTGGGTAGGAAATAGTACTGGAAGTACATATTATGGAATACAAGCAATTTAAAAAAATGATTGGCAAAACTTGTTTTGTGTCCCTTACTTAATTTTTAATTTATTGATTATAATTGTTTATTATTTATTAAATAAAAAAGTGAAAAAATAGTATGATGTAAGGAGAATTTTAATGAAAGAAAATAAAATTATATTTGATAAAAGTAAATTGATTAAAAATATGGCGATAATAATATCAATAATTTCTGTATATGGTAAAATGCAATCATTCGGGTGGTATACAATTACGCTTTTGCCATTTTTCATTGCACAACTTTATCTCTTTATGTCTGTAGGAATTAATATGTCTTATGTATCTAATAAAAATAAAATTGATTATATGTTATATTTTTTCTTGTGTATAACAATATTAATTTGTTTTTATACATTTGTTGATGTCGGTGATATAGGACCTGATCTACAAACAATTCATTTTATAAAGGATAACGCTTTAAAAGTAATATGGCGTTGTAGTAGTATAATGAATATAATTTTGATAGTGTTATTAAAAATTAAATGGAGAAAGAATAAAGAAAAGTTATCCATAAAAAATTGGGCAGTTATATTCATAGGTATTATTATAGCTTTAAATTATATATTTAACGTTTATACTTAAAGAATGGATAAATTACAATTTAGGAGTGAATAGAGATGAAACTAATTAGGTTAAGAGATGAAGATATTGCTGATTTTAAAAAATATATGCAAGAATCATTTCAGTATGGTTATGAATCAGTATATGGTAAAGATAAAGAACAAGTATTACCAGAAAAAGATATAGACAAATCTTTAAATAATCCCAAGTGTCATTCTTATGAAATGATAGATGATAATAATGAAATAATTGGTGGTGTTATTGTAGAAATAAATGATCATAATATCAATCATTTAGATTTCCTATTTGTTAAAGTTGGTGTTCAAAGTAAAGGTATAGGACAAGAAATATGAGAAGAAATAGAAAAAATCTATTCAGATACTAAAGTTTGGAAAACTTGTACTCCATATTTTGATAAAAGAAATATTCACTTTTATGTAAATAAATTGAGATTTAAAATTGTAGAGTATTATAATGAAAAGCATCCTGATCTAAATATGAAAGAAGATATATATGAAGGAGATGATGGAATGTTTGAATTTGAAAAGAAAATGACTAAATAGTAATTTGTCGAGGAGGAGCAATTATGAGTGATGAAATAAAAAAGGCTATTGATAGATTAAAAGAAGTAAAAGAGCTTTTAGAAAAGTTTTCAACTAGAGATGAAGCAATAAAGTATCTTGTGAAAGAAACAAATTTATCAGAAGAAGAATGTTCTAATGCTTATGACATATTAATAAAAATTGATTTTAATAAAAACATAGAGTAATTGAGATTAGACGCAAATAAATTGCGAGTTTTTAAGATTCTTAATATTATTGTAGAATAAATCGAGGAGGAAAATACATGGATGAGAAAATATTAAATTTTTATAAGCAAACAAGTCCATATACCGACTTAGGATTATATAAAGATTTTGCTAGACGGTTAACGGATGATATAGACGAATTATGTGTACTTCAAAGAATGCAAATAATTCATCCTATCGCGTTTAGTAACCCAGATATCAGAAAACAAAGCAAATGCTTTTGGGGCGATATGACGAAAGTTTCGATTACGAGGCTGAATTATGAGGAAGACTTGTTTCCTACGGCTTCAAGTATGTTACATGAACTCTTAAGAAAAGATAATGAGTATCATATTGAAAGAAAAGCAGAAGATAAAATTCATATTACTTGTAGAGGTCAGGCTATACTACTCGCGAGCATATTAAAAGCAAAAGGATATTCTGCAAGGGTTAGAGCAGGTTTTGCTCCTTATATTAAATGTGATGGTATCGCATATGATCATTGGATTACCGAATACTTTGATGAAAATAAAAAAAGATGGGTTTTAGTAGATGCGGATGAACATTGTCCCAACCACGAAATTGGTTTTGATTTGAACGACATACCGAGAGAAAACTTTATTTTTGGTGCAGAAGCTTACTTAGGTATGAGAACAGGAAAATATAAAGACGAACAAATACATTATTCTTCCAACCCCGCCACGTTCGGCTTAAAAGCAAGTATTCGCTGTCTTTTTTACGACTTTCATTCCATTATGAATGATGAAATAATATTTTTGCATTTACCTAGTTACATTCGCGAAAAAAATTTTGAATTGAGTGAGGATGAATACAAAGAATTAGACAATCTAGCAGAGCTGCTTCTAGATCCAGATAAAAACTTTACAAAAATATTAGAGATTTGGAATAAAGAACCGAGGTTTAGAGTCATGAAAGGCGGCTTAAACGACTAACTATTAAACGATTATCTCTTTTCTAATAATAAAAATATGATATAATTGCTTATATAAAGAGGAGGGATTTTAATGATAGATGTTTATGTTGCAAGTGCATTTTGTCATAACGATCTAGGAGGAAATAAAGCTGGAGTAGTTTTATTTAATGAAGATTTAAGCGACAAAGATAAGAAAAAAATCGCCAAAGAGTTGGGGTATGCGGAAACTGCCTTTATAAATAATTCTGACAAAGCAGATTATAAAATTGAATATTTTACACCCGCGGAAGAAGTACCTTTATGTGGTCATGCAACTATTGCAAGTTTTGGAGTTTTGAAACATTTAGGAAAATTGGCAAAAAAAAATTATACGATCGAAACCAAAAGCGGGATATTAGGAATAACGATAGAAAACGACGAGATATTTATGGAACAAAATATTCCAGCATTCTATGAAGATGTTGAATATGATGAAATTAAAAATTGTTTTGATTTAGATTGTATCAGTAAAGAACATCCGATTTCGATTGTTTCAACAGGACTAAAAGACATTTTAGTTCCGATTAAGAATGAGGAGATATTGCACAGATTAAGCCCCAATTTTGAAGAAATTACTAAAATAAGTAAAAAATACAGTGTGGTTGGAACACATCTGTTCACTTTTACAGGCGAGAAAATAATATGTAGAAATTTTGCCCCTTTGTATGACGTAAACGAAGAATCTGCAACGGGAACATCGAATTGTGCCTTAGCGGGATTATTGTTCATGAAGCTAAATTTAAAAAGAAAACTATACATATTCGAACAAGGTTACAGTTTAAATTTACCATCGACAATTAAAGTAAAAATTGACTCATTTGATGGAGAGAAAATCGACAAAATATCCGTAGGCGGTCAATGCAAATTTATCGATACAAAGAATATTACGTTATGACAGAAAGGAGAAATCTTAATGAATTACGAAGACAAAAAGATAGTCGGAATAATAGCTACTAATGTCGATGCTTCTACTGCATTAAACGTCATAGGACATCTCGCAGTATCGATAGGGAAGTATTCTACACCAGATATTATGGGAAAACCTACCATAACTGACAATTCAGGAATCGTACACTTAGGTATCAGTCAATTCCCATTTATAATAACTAAAGTAAAACCTATCAAATTAAGAAACGCTATAAATAAAGCAAAAGAAAATCCCAATTTATTAGTAGCAGATTATCCTCGAGAGATGTTAGAAACGAGAACTGATGATGAACTCGTCAGATCCATTACGAGCAAAAGTGAAGACCAGCTAGAATATTTAGGAGCGATCATCTACGGAAATACCGATGAAGTAAATGAAATCACCGGAAAATTTCAATTGTGGAAGTTAGATTAAATTGATATAATATTGTTAGTAAATAACCATTTACTGACAATTTATTTTGTAAAAAGCAAGACTCGGAGTAATTATGAAAGAAAAAATATTAAAAAAAGTAGACATTTTATACATGATGTGGCAACAGGGAAGTCTAGGTGGCGAATTTATGCCCGAAGATGAAAACCCTCACTTAGAAAAAAGTTCCCTCGAAAATTACTTATATTTCTCGCTACCTATGTCGTTAAATTATCAAAGGAATTCGTACACTTTATGGGAAAATGCCCACAAGACATACGAGGACTTAGAAACCAGATTTGTGTTCGATCCACACACGTGCTTAGAAAAAAGTTTTGAAGAAGTACAACGTGCTCTGACAAAATACAAAGTAGCCTTACAAAAAGACAAACAGACAGAAATATGGTTGTCGCTCTGTAAGTCGTTCGTAGAATTATTTGATGGCGATATTAGAAAACTGTTCGATGAATGCGAGAACGACGTAGATAAAATTAGAGATTTTATACAAAAAACGAATAAAAAGAAATTTCCATATTTATCTGGAACAAAAATATGTAATTATTGGTTATACGTAATTTGGCAATACACAGACAGAGAATATAATAACATTGAGAATTTGACTGTCGCGCCAGATACTCATGTCATCAAATCGACATACAGATTAGGTCTCATCGACGAGAAAGAATTCGAAAGCTCGTCTGTTCAATCATTAGTAATTGATCGCTGGAACGAATTATTTAAAGGCACAAAATATAAACCTATAGACATACATACCGCTTTATGGTTATGGAGTAGAAATGGTTTTAAAGAATTAGATGAATCCGTCCTTGACGAAGATACTGTGAAAGATAGGATCAAATGGGCATATGAAAATAACAACTATATAGAAAAGTTTAGACAACGACCATTGTTGCCATTTGAAAAATATATTTTTGATAAAATTATTAGCCTAATACCCAAGAAAGGGTCGATTCTAGATTTAGGCTGTGGAAATGGATTCCCTTATGACGACTATTTCTGTTCACAAGGATACATTCTTACTGGTATCGATTTTTATGAAAAACACATAAAACATGCAAAAAAATTGAATCCCGCCGCAAATTACTTTTTAAGCGACATAGAAAACTATAAAATAGATACACACTACGATTTGGTGATGATGTTGTTCTCCCTTCTACACTTACCTCGAGAGAGCCATCGAAAAGTATTATCGGATGTATACGAATGTTTGAATGATAATGGAGTGCTGTTGCTCACACTTAGAGATGAAGATGCAGGAACGATAAAATATAAAAGCAACTTTTGCAACAAAGAAATGATGTGGAGTTATTTTGATTATGAAACATACATAAAGATCCTCGAGAAAATCGGTTTTAAGGTTCTTTATAGTGAAAATCAGAATAAACATGGCATAGAAGAAAGCCACAATTGGGTTATTCTTCAAAAAAGTAAAGAATAGGAGAGAAAAAAATTTGGAAGAACAATTTAAAAAAAACGTTTTTGTCATGACTAGAGATCAGGTTAAAGACTACTACTGGATCACTAGTCCTATGATGATAGATAAAAAATCTTTGCTGACGAAGATGAACGATCTTTTTATACAACTACATAAAAATGGCATCTTCACGAGCGAATGGTACCGTTCAAGTCTGAATGGTCAAAAATTTGTGTTCCGAGTAGTTATCGATGGTCGCCTAGACTCATATGGAAGGCTGATAAGAAGATATGAAGGAATGGTTTTAGATAACGAAATCTCAGTAAGCATCGCAGATTTAGAGAATTACTTGGCAAAATTACAAGTCGAAACTGACAATTATAACTATGGAAAGATAGACGAAGACACTCTTAGAATACCTGCTGAAGAAATAGAAGAAGCGACAGAAGAATGCCTGCTAGAGTTAAAAGACGGAATGATCACTTTAAGATCAAATCTCATAACTCAATTTTTACAAAATCACTCACTTGACGATTTATTAGATATTTTGGCAATCGAGCCGAACGATCCTGAAAAAACTCGTCAGATATAAACATCTATAAAAAATAAAACAATTAGAATAGAGGAACTTTCATGATTAAAACGAACTATGATTTTAAAATCGGCATTTTAGAACCGCTTAAAAACCAAAAGTTTAGTATAACTGAAGAGAACAAATACTTAGATTTCTACGTAGACGGTTACCTTAACGAAGACAAATATTCTCTTAATTTTATCGCATTTATTTCTTTAGAAGAAATGCTCAAATTTAACCTAAATGAGCATATCGACTTCATAAAATATGTCGATGAAGGCGATATAGTTTTTGAAAAGAATAACATATTTGATTTAAATACTGAAATAAAGCTCGATATAGTGCGATATCTTCCTAAGAGTTTTCTACTGATGATAGACTTCAAAAATAGAGATGGCATAATCGGAACTATAGAACTGAGTTTTAGTATCGAATGAATTCGATAGATTCGTCGACAATTTCGAGGAAGCCGGAGCACTCACAGCCGATGAAAAGTCATGGCGTATATAGAAAAGAGGGTGCATATGATAAAGATCGCCGACAAAAGATATGAAAAATATGAGATAAAAATAAAGTGGTATAAAATATGTCGTGTATTAAAGGGAAAAAAGATCGAAGGGTTCGCACCATTTTTACAATTTAACATAGAAGATAAAATATTTATCGGTTTAGAAACTTCTATCGTTAAAGAAGCTTACGACAAAATAGAGTTAGATGTAAAGACGGACGCCAACTGCTTTCTTACCGACATCACATACGAAGACGAGTTGGGTTGGGTATCAATAATAGATGAAAAACACTCCTGTTATATAACAAAAAAAAGCCAAGATTTAAATTGGACTTTGAAATGTATTCTAAAGAGTTAAAATCGACGATCGCAATCGATTGTTTAATCGACATGACATAAAAGACTCAGTCTTCTTTTTCTATGATCAAATCTAAAAATCTTTTTGTCGAAAAATTTGGCAAATGGTTTTTTGATATGGCAACTCCTACATATCTCGTCGGCAGTTTCTCTGAAATTTTAATCTCGAAAAGATTGCCATTTTTTAATTCATCATCGATATATTCTCGCACGAGATAACCGATTCCGAATCCTTCCTTTGTAAAATCTTCTACTAAAGAATAACTCGAAAGTTCGAAATGTGGTTTCAACGATAGTTTTTTCTGCGCGACGAGATAGTCTAAGAATGCCCTAGTATTAGAACCCTTCGCTTGTACTATCAATGGATAATCGTTCAAATCATTTAAAGATAGTTTTCTAGTTTTTAACTCTTTAAATTTTTCGTTCGCGACAAAACAATCGTGAATCATCTGACACTTGATAATTTCGAGATCCTGAGCATAACTTTTATCATTTATATTTAAAAATACTAAATCGAAGATACCATTTCGCAGTTTTACTAAAAGTTCAGAAGTTAAATCTGTAGTGATTTGAATGTCTACTTTAGGGAACTTCTCGTTAAATACCTTTAAATAAGGTAGTAAAAACTTCTTTACGATAGTTGAATTTGCTCCGATCTTGATGCAACCTGACTCTAAGTTTTTAAGCTCTGAAAACTTATTTTCAGCACTGGTTATATACTCGATAGCCTGTTTTATATATCCATAAAATTCCTTCCCTTCGATAGTCAAGACGACACCTTTTTTAGTTCGTACAAAAAGTTGACCTCCCAATTGTGACTCCAAGTTCTTGAGAGCTTTGCTAATGGCCGGCTGAGAAATGTGCAGTTCTTCGCTTGCTCTCGTAATATTTCCACAATTCGCGACAGTATAAAAAACTCTGTATAACTCAAAATCTATATTCATGATAACCTCCAGTTATAATTAATATAAAAAACATGTATTATGATTATAACAAAAACAAGCTTATAATACAAGCGAACAGGAGGAAAATATATGATAATAGGAATATGTGGAAAATCAGGTGCTGGGAAGAGTACTTTAGCAAATAGATTAAAAGAATACTATGGAAAAAGCACGATCCATGTCGAAATAGATAAAATAGGATATGAAGTCCTACTCATCGACGAAGTTAAGAAAGAATTACGATGCTCTTTTGGAGACACGGTGTTCGATAACTCAAAAGTCGACAGAAAGAAACTCGGATTTCTAGTATTTAATTCACACAGGAAGATGAAAAAACTTTCAGATATAACATGGAATTACATGCAAATAAAACTAGATGATATCATCTCGGCAAACAAAGACAAGATCATAGTCTTAGATTGGATTCTATTGCCGAGTACAAAATATATGAATCTGTGTGATAAAAGGATTCTTTTAGATGTCCCTTATGAGGTACGTTTAAAAAGGGCAATCAAAAGAGACGGTATAACACCTAAAGAATTTGAGATTCGCGAGAAGGCTAGCCCTGAATATAAAAAAGCCGATTTTGACTATATAATAGAAGATACCGACGAAACGACATTAGAAAGGCTGATGAGTGCACTATGACGAGAGTACTATACCCGGGAAGTTTTGACCCGATAACTAAAGGACATATGGATATAATTAGACAAGCACGTGAGATCTTTGACGAACTTGTAGTCGCGATCATGCAAAATCCTCAAAAAAAAGCATCATTTTTTACTGACGAAGAGCGATTGTCTATGATAAAAGAACTATATAAGGATGACCCCCATATCAAAGTAGTGATAGGAGCTTCTTCCGCGGTAGACGAAGCTATAAACAATGATTGTAAGGCTATAATTAGAGGTCTTAGAAGTCTAAAAGACTTCGACTACGAATCGCTTCTTCAACAGATCAATAAAGAAATATCGAATGGGCGAGTAAATACAGTCTGCTTCTTCGCCGAAAAGAACTACCAATTCATATCTTCAAGTGTTGTTAAAGAAGTTTTTCGACTTAATAAGGACATTTCTGATTATGTAGACCCACTCATTCAAAAAAATATGTGCCTGAAAGCTGATAAAAATGAGTAACTTAATAGTTAAAACTTTAGGATCGATCTCACCTTATCCTAAAAGGAACATGAATTGCCCAGGTTTCTTTGTACAATACGGCGATCGACGTATTTTGTTAGACTGTGGAAATGGAATTTCTAGATTGTTGAACTTTCCAGAAGATTTAAAAAACTTAACGGTAATAATTACGCATTACCACAACGATCACTTTGGAGACATAGGAGCGATCCAATACGCTTCGTATGTTTATCATAATCTAGGTTTATTAGAAGAAAAAGTTAAAATATATTTGCCGAAAAGAGATTTTAATCATAATAAAGAAGCTATAATGGAAAATAAAGAAAGCTATGTAGAATTTCACGAGATTACAGATGAGACTACGATCGAGGAGAAAGATTTATCCATTTCTTTTCAAGACAACCTTTCTCATACGATAGAGTCTTTCATGGTCAAATTAGAGACGACGTCTAAAAAAATCGTCTATACTTCTGATATAGGTACGACAAATTTTGAGGGTCTAATTAACTTCTGCATAAATGCCGACCTGTTGATATGCGAAAGTTCTTTTCTTCAAAAACACAAAAGCACTAGTAAAACACATATGACGGCGGTTAAAGCTGGTGAACTAGCAAACCTAGCAAATGTTAAAAAACTTCTATTGACACATTTTTGGCCAGAAGAAGATAAGGAGTTATATTTAAAAGAAGCCTCACAAGTCTTTAAAAACACTTTCGTAGCCATCGAAAATGAAATCGTCCATCTATCTTAAAATATACTATCCCTGAGCTTAAAATATGGTAAAATTAAATAGAGGTGAATCAAGAATATGGAATTATTAGAAATTTTAGATGCAGAAGGACACGCTACAGGTGAAGTACTCGACAAGGAAATAGTCCATAAGAAAGGTCTTTATCACAAAGAAGTTGCCCTTTTACTTGTAAATGATAAAGGAGAAATACTTTTACAAAAAAGAGCTTCGACAAAAGATACTCAAGCTGATAAGTGGGCTTGGCATGGAGGACATGTCAGATCGACAGAGACAGATATAGAAGCTATCATCCGAGAGACAAAAGAAGAAATCGGTTTGGATTTAAATACGAATGAATTAAATATTCTGATGACCATTAAAAGAGATAAGCTGCCCAATAGACAGTTTACTACAGTCTTTTTAGCCAAAAGTAACCTCCAAATTGAAGATTTTACCATCCAAAAGACAGAACTTAGTGAAGTTAGATGGTTTACTCTTGAACTCTTCAAAACTTGGATATACGAAAATCACCCAGATATGATGTTTAAGATGAATCCGAATACAGAGAAAATGTTAAGTAGTTTAGAACGAGTGATACACGGTTCTCAGGAAGACTATATTTCATTTCCTTTAAACGAACACGAAGAACTATTAAAGAGATTGACGAATGGAAAAGAGATATACACGACGAGGGTCTCTTTAGAAGTAAATAAATATCAAAACGGAGAAATATACGATTCCCCATTTGGAAAACTTAAAGTTGTATCAAAGGTACATATCGATAGATTAAATTCACATCCTTTTTTAAGAGAGCTTACCAGTGAACAACAAAAAGAAATCGAAAAATATATAAAAGAAAATGGCGCGGATATCTTAGGTCTAATAAAGGTCGACCAACCATAGACTCTTTCTAAATTAAAAAATTTGAGTTTAGGTAAAAATAAAGCTTGACAAAAAAAAATCAGAGAATGTGGAAAA
>CASRZA010000047.1 GCA_949439935.1 uncultured Bacilli bacterium | reverse complement strand
AAATAGTAGTTATTACCTAAACAAAGGAAGTTGGTACTGGTCGTTCTCGCCTTACGTTTTCAGCGGTAACCCTGCTCGTGTGTTCAGTGAGTATGGCAATCTGAGCCGCAACTACGTGTATAACAGCGGTGCGGTCGCTCCAGTAATCAATCTGGGTGCTGAATACTTAAATCAACTCGAAGGAACAGGAAAAGCAAATGATCCATTCCGAATAGGATAATCGAAGATTAGCCTGAGAAAAAACGAAAAGATCAAAACTAATAATCAAACAAAAAGAAATACAAATTAAAAAACTACAGAATATTTTTAATTCAAACATACGATCAAAAAGTTGTTTGAACGCACAGAAAATGGCAAATAGGGAGGGGAGTCTTAGAAGACTCCTTTTTGCTTGAATAAAATAATAATAGTAAAATTAAGGACACATTTTTACAAATAACTCGCATAAATATGTAAACTTTTCCTTTAATAATTGAAGAAAAAACGATATAATGGTATTATCATTATAGTAGGAGAGGTGGCATGCGATGGTTTTATTAGATAAAGAGCGTAATCTGATCGAGGAACGTATTCAAAAAATAATAGAAGCAAGAGAAACTGCCCCTTCAGAAAGAAAAATCGTTATAGCAGGAAATATACCAGTTTTAGAAGAGCACGAAAAAGAAATGAAAGTTCTCAAAGACATGCTAAAAATCATAGACAACAACTTTAGACAAGATCATAAAACAGAATATTTGGATCTTAGAGATGTCACTAAACTGCCAGAATTGAATGAAAAAGATAGAGAATTATACACGAGTACAGACTTTCAAAGAAAAGAAGAACTGAGAAAAATAGAAACTCGTATGAACGGAATAGCTACAAAATATTTTAGTCCTACAAAGCCTACAAGCTATCAAAAAGCTAGTGATGGCAGAGAAATAAATACCGGAGATATCCAAGAGTATGAGAATTACTTGAAGATGAAAGATATTTTGTATAGAGGAATGGATTCCAACGATTACTATGAATATTTTAAATTGCGAGAGAAGACGAGAATGGTTCCCATGAGTGAAGGTCAATATGAAGTTCTTATGGGTAAAACAGCACCATTCCCTTATGAGAAAAGTGTAGTAGAGAATAAAGAGGAAGGTCTAGCGGTAAGATCGCCCGAGATGTCATCTCCGAATGAAGAGACTTCTTTAGCGACTGTTCAATCAAATTTAGAACCAGACACGAATGATCACAATTATGACGACACAGAAAGCATAATAGATGTTCCAAACTTAAACGAACAGACACCTACTAAACAAAATATCCCTGAACTTCCACCTCATGAAGAAGTAGAAGAACTAGAAGAAGTTACTAAGATTTCTCTTTGGGATAAAATCAAAAAACATAAAAAAGCCATTTTAATAGGACTAGGACTCACGGCCATAGCCATTTCAGCTGTAGTAGTAATTACGCAGTTGATGCCAGCGATCGTAGCAGCTAGTCAAGCTTCACAAATTGCCGGATTAGCTGGACAGATGGTATCCAATGGAACCGCATGGTGGACGGCAACTGCTGGAGAACAAGCAGCCTTGCATGGGGCAAACACAGCTTTAGCAAATGTAATTTCAGGAATGACAGGAGCGGCAAGCAACTATACTGCATCGACTGGAGTTTGGACGATCGCTGGGCAAGCGTTGCCACAATTCTTAAACACGTCGATAGCCACAGCGACTGCAGCGGCGGGGAAAGTCACGTTATTACAAGCGGGCTCGGCATTAGGAATCGTTGGAGGCCTAGGTTCCCTGGGAGCAGGACTCATACCATCTAAAGATAGAAAGAAAAGTACGAAATACTATGAACTCAATAATTCGATTGAAAAATTAAAATCTAATATCAAATCTTTAAATGGAAACGATCAAACAAAACTAGTACAATCTATCACGAATAAGATCATCGAAGAAGATAATATATCAGAAAAAGAAAGAGAAATATTATTTAGAAAACTGAGAAAACTTATAAAGAAGAGCAAAATGCAGAATTCTATGCTCGATGATAAAAGTGTGACTCAAGATAAAGAATTGACGGAATCTCTTGCTGAATTAAGAGAACAAAACTCATCCAATACGATACTGACAGAAGAAGATATCGTAAATATTGAACGAGAAAACCTTGACAAAAAAGAAGCAATAGATGTAGACTATACCGTACTAGAAGAGACAGCCATAGCAAGGTCGTTATAATAAAAAGGAGGATATCATGGAAGTTGATAAAGTTATTACATTAAAAAATGGAAAAAAGTATTTATTACTATTAGAAAGTGAATTGACATTAGAAGGCTACTATCTTGCAGTGTTGCTGGATGATAATGAAGAGCCTACTAACACATATACAGTTCTACAAGAGATAGAACAAAATGGCAAACTATATACGAAAAAAATAAATGACGCTTTAATATTAAACGAGCTTTTAGTAGATTATAGGTCTCAACATGAAGACATGCTCGAAGAAAATAAAGCTGCATAATAGAGGAAAAGAAGGAGGTGTTCTATGACTACTATATTCGATAGAGAACGAGACGCTGTACTAAAAAGAATGCAAGAAATGGAAGACTTGGCTCAAGGTAATGGTCTTTCTGGCGAAGAGCTCGTAAGTTTTTTAGCCAAAAGCGGTGAATACAAAATGCTCAATCGTCTGTTAGAGATTCTCGACAGCAATCTTGAACAAAACGATCACACCGAATATATGAACAAAAGAAGACACACAAAGTTAGAACCATTAAATGAAGAAGAAGCTAAATTATTTACTGCTCCATCGAAACAAAAGGTCGACGAAGAATTGCTCATAAGAAACTTGATGAAAAATATGGAAGCAGACTCACGTTATATAGACTTGACGCAAAGGACGAGAGCAGATGATGGAAATCTTATAAAAATTGAATGGGTAGAAGAATATAATCGTCTATACAAACTATGGGGTCTTCTAAATTCAAAGACAAAAGAATATTTCGACTATTATAAATTGCGTGCTGAAACACAATTAGGACCGGTGAGTCCAGATAAATACATCGTCTTAATGGGAAGAAAACCAGAAGATGGCAAAGAATTCCCTGATTTGTCAAAATTGCATTCTGAAGGCTCAGAAGATAAAGATGTGCATCCACAACCAGAACAAGAAAGCGCTGCCCCAGAATCTCTGAGTGAAGAATCTAAACAGCTACACGATCTATGGGGACGTCTAAATACAAAGAGAAAAGAAGACTCCGACTATTATAAACTGCTTGCCGAGGCACGCTTAAAACAGATAAGTCCAGATAAATATGCAACCTTGGTGGGTAGAGAACCGTCTAAAGCGTCATCGACAGTTGAAGAAGGAATCGGCTACGATCAAAATCGGGGATCAGCGATTGACGAAGAGTTCCAGGCTGAGCTACCAAATAACGAAGCGACACGCGAAGAACCGCTTGCCTTTCAACCGACTGGGCTTGCAACGAAGTTTAATCCTGCCGGAACTACAGATTTCATATTAGTAGGAAACGATGGCTACCAACACGGTACAGGAAAACAGGATCCATTTGATCATGGAACTTCTGGAGGTGAAGTGCCACCACAAGAACCAGAAGAAGTGAATCTTGACGACTTAGTAGAGGTAGAGAAAATAACTCCATGGAAATGGATCAAAAAGCATAAAAAGGCAATCTTAATCGGACTCGGAGTAACGGCCTTGACTATAACTGCAGTTTTATTATTCAACCAAATATTGCCTGCCTTAGCAGCAAAGGTTGCAGCAGATTCAGCTACGCAAGGAGCCATTGCCGCCTCGGCAAATGCGACAAAGATCGCTGAACTCGCAGCTGGCATGATCAACAACGGAAACAGCTGGTCTGCCGCTATGAGTGCTGCAGAACAATTGGGTCTTCATAGTGCAAACGTTTCTTTGGCAAACACTATAAGTAATTTAACGGGCATGGCAGCAAATTATAGCAGTGCCTCTGGTGCATGGACGATAGGATCTCAAACTTTAGCACAATTTGCCGCTTCTAGTGCTGCGACAGCACAGACACTGGCAGCCGACGCAGCAGCTGCAGCCTTAAAGGCTACAACAGCAGCAGCACACTTCACAAAATTAACCCATTTAGGTACAGCCCTAAGCGTATCTGGATTGGGTAGTCTCGGTGCTGGTTTGTTGATACCAAAAGAAAAATCTCAGGAATACCACGAGATTAAAAAAATGATAGATGCCTATAAAAAAGATATCCCAACTTTAAATAAAAACAGCAAGACTACACGCGCACAAGAAATAAGCAACAGAATAATAGCGTCCGACTCTATCTCGAACAAAGAAAGAGATATCCTATTAAGGAAATTGCAGAATGCCATAAAAAAAGCTAAGAAAGGTCCAAAGTTAGAACGCGTTAAAGCAGAAAGAGTCAATCTTAATGATCAAGGAAAATATGATAAACCGTTCGAAAAGAAGACTGCTCCACCGTTCAACGGATCTATAATCTTCGACGAAGATAACAACATTATTTTTGAAGATGCTGGAAGAACTATATAAGCGATTTTAATAGTCGCTTTTTCTTATGCCTTTTTTTCTCAAAAATTTAAATTATGAAGTCGATTTCACATTGTTTTTTAGTTATTATATGTTATAATTTATTTAGGAGGAGAGTTATGAAAAAATTTTTTGAAAAATATGATTTGATCAAATTATCAGGAATAATGGTACTATTATCGGTATTACTTACTTGGTTCATACCTGTAGGCTATTTTTCAGGAACAGAATTTGTATCGCAAGATCTTTCTAGAGTAGGCATATCCACATTTTTAGAATATAGTCTTCTAGGAATCTACTACTTTTCTGTATTAGTAACTTTCTTGTTTGTATTGGGTGGGTTTTACCAGGTCCTTTCAAAACGAGCAGGTTATCAACAACTGATCAAGAATATTAGCGAGAAATTGAAAGGATGCGAAATTCCAACTGTTTTGGTCATTTCACTGATCTTTGCAATACTTTGTAGTTTAACGAACGAATATTTTCCATTATTAGCATTCATTCCGTTTGTTATATCTATACTAAATAAGATGAAAGTAGATAAGATCTCTGCTTTCGTAGCGACGTTCGGTGGACTATTAGTAGGAACTATAGGTAGTACATTCAGTACAAAACTTGCTGGACTACTCACTTCAGAACTAGGTGTAGCATCGCAAGATGTGCTTACGACCCAGACGATATTGTTCGTAGCGGCATTTGTCCTTTTAGCAGCGTTCACAATTTTAAGATTGAGAAAGCAAAAGGATAATAAAAAGTTCGAAGAATACGACATGTTTGAAGTCGAAAGTCCTAAAGAATCCAAAAAAGCACCTAAGACTTGGCCATATGTGATAGGTATTATACTTTTCACGATAGTCACAGTATTAGCATACTTACCATGGAAAGTTTGGGAAATAGAACTATTTACAAATATAACTGAATGGATCAACACCTTTGAACTTTTCAAAGTGCCTATTGTAACTTACATATTCGGCGAATTCAAAGCATTTGGAGAATGGGATATCTTTGCAGTTCAGAAAGTTATGGTACTGGTGACATTGCTAATACATTTGTTTGGACATATGCCACTTAATGAAGTCTTTGACTGCTATGGAAAAGGTTTCAAAAACATAGGGAAATTAGTAGCAATTATGCTTACTATTTACACAATAGTGATTTTCAACTACAAGTTCCCAGTAATACCAGCAGTAGTTAATTGGATTACAGGACTTAGCGACGGCTTCAACGGTTTAGTTGCATACCTAAGTTCGTTTGTCGTTTCGATGTTCTCTATCGAAATGCCATATGCAATTACTTTAGCAGGTACTTATCTTGTTACCTTGTATACCGAAGCAAAGAGCACAGTACTATTGATCATGCAAATGTCATTTGGATTAACGTCTTTCTTTGTACCATCTAGTGTTATCTTGATGATGGGTCTATCTTATTTAGACATTAAGTACAAAGATTGGATGAAATTCATTTGGAAATTCTTACTAGCTTTGCTAGCGATATCTATTGTAATAATACTAATTATTGCATAACTTGTATTTCACAAGGCAAACTAACAAATCGTCAGTTTTTTAATTTAGACCAAATTTTGCCTGACACAAAAACATAAAAGTAAAAGTTTAATAACATTATTTGCTTTCTCATGGTATAATATTCTATGGACGGTGAATTATGAAAAAAATAGTAATATTAGGTGGAGGGACAGGGATATCATGTTTATTATCCGGTCTTAAATTATTTCCTGTAGATGTAACAGCAATAATAGCGGTTTCAGATAATGGAAGTAGTACAGGTCAACTTAAGAAAGAATTCGACATCCCAGCAGTAGGAGACGTTGGACAAGTACTACTATCGATGGCAAATATAGATGAAAATTTCAAAGATCTTTTGAGCTACAGATTCACTAAAGAATCTTTCCTACAAAATCATCCTATAAAAAACATACTCTTGACGGCACTCATAGATTTAAAAGGCGACTTGGCGTCAGCAACAAAATACATGTGTAAACTTTTAAATGTTAAGGGTACCATCCTACCACTCACGACCGATAAAGTTGAACTGGTAGGAGAAGATGAACACGGCAAAGAATATCTAGGTGAAGAATCCGTAAGTCAAAATGTCAAATACATAAAAAAACTGAAATATGATCACAGCGTAAATATCTCCAAAGAAGTGATAAAAAAAATAGAAGAGGCAGACTTGATACTTTTAAGCTCCGGAAGTTTATATACAAGTATCTTACCACACTTGATAGTTCCAGAGATTAAAGAAGCTATTAAAAATTCTGATGCTCCAATAATGTATGTCTCTAATCTCGTAACACAACCTGGAGAAACTGACGGCTATACAGTAGGAGACCACATCAAAAAATTGAATGAACATTTGAACAAAAGAAAAGTAGATATCGTCATAGCAAACAATGCCGATATAGATAAAAAAATAGTGCAAAAATACTCTTCATTAGAACATAAGCAACTAGTAGTCTTAGATGAAGATACAATAAAGGATCAGGATATTAGACTTATCAAGGACAAAATATTTTCTGTCGACAACGGAATGATCAGGCACAATGCGATGAAGACGGCCTATTTAATCTTCTCTTATCTCATGGAAGGCGAATGATATGACATTTTCTGCTACAGTAAAAGAAGAGCTAACTTCACTCCCTATGAATGAATTAGAAAATCGGAATCTCTTTCTTGGATACTTATATGCAAACGGAGAAACGAAGGAAAATAAAATTTACTTATCATTAGAAAATCTAAGTATAGCAAAAAAGCTTTTTAAAACTATCAAATACTGTTATCACAAGGAAGTCAAAACGACAGTCAGAACGATCAAAAAATTCAAGGCCAAGAGATATGTCATTTTTGAATTACAAGATGATGATATGCTGTTCAGAGATGAATTAAAAAGACTAACTTTCTTAGATGAAGAAAGTGCAAAAGCCTTCATAAAAGGAATATTTCTCGCATCTGGAAGTATAAACGACCCCCAAAAAAGCCGATATCATCTTGAAATGTCTTTTGAAGATGAACTTAAAGCAAAGAAAACGCTTCTTATACTAAAAGATTTAAACTATAATTTCAAAATTATAAAACGAGAGAAAAAATATATGATATATCTAAAGTCTGGCGAGGAAATAAGCGATTTCTTAAAACTGTTGGGAACAGTAAATGCACTTTTCTATTACGAAGATATAAGAATATATAGAGACCATGCCAATATGGTTAATAGACTAAACAACTGTGAACAGGCCAACTTAGAAAAGACTCTAGAGAACAGTGATAAACAACTAGAAAAAATAAAATATATAAAAGAAAACGACTATATGACGCTTCTCGACGAAAAAACACTTCAAGTCGCAGAATATAGACTAAAATATCCGGAAGAATCTTATCAAATGCTCGCGGATATTCTCAGTAGAGAAACTGGCAAAAACGTAACCAAATCATATGTCAATCATCATTTTAGAAAAATAAATGAAGTATATGAGAAAATAATTGAATCGCTAAACCGATAAAAAAGGTAGTAAAGACAAGTCTACCTTCTTTTTTTGTCAAACGAGCAAATACATTTATAAAAAACTCTATATTTATGTTATAATTGTTAATAGTAAGGAATGATAAATATGGGGAATAAAATAAATGTGAACATAAACAATCTTTTTAGCCTAAGTTGCGATTTGGGTACAACTGTAGGTGAACTCGTCCACGATTACAAAAAAGTCACCGGCAAAGTAGTAATGGGCGCTAAGATCGGTGAGATGATCGTCGACTTCGATACGAAAATTACAGAAGAAACGCATATCGAGTTCTTCGACTATACCTGTTTAGAAGGTAACAAAATCTACCAAGCAGGACTAAAATTTATAATGATCTTAGCCGTAAAAAGACTATGGAATAAAACGGTGAATTTCAAATATTCTATCGATAAAGGTATCTACGCTGAAATAGATCGAAAAATGTCCGTCCAAGACTTTGATGCTCTAAAAGATAAAATGAAAGAGATCATAAGCTATGACTATCCGATAAAAAAGTGTGTAACTAGAAAAACAGATGCCATAAGATATTATTTATCTACTAAGGACGACGAAAAAGTCCAAAATATTCAAAATATACCGAACAACTTCGTCGAACTATACGAAATCGATCACAACTATAACTACTTCTATACTGATATGCCTATGAGTACTGGAGAACTTCCTTTTTTCGACATCGTAAAGATCGACAAGAGCTCATTAGTACTGATGTATCCACACATCGATTCTCAAAACAAAGTCCCAACTTATGAGTATAATGAGAAGATCCATAAAGAATTAGACAAGTTTAGTAAGTGGGCAAATAGGATGAATGTATCTTATGCGGCAGGCTTAAACAAGATAGTATCAGAATCTAATATTCAGATGTTCGTCAAAATGAACAACATCCTGATAAACGACTCTCTCGCTAGTATCGCTAAAGAGATCTCGAAAAAATGCAAAGATGTAAAACTCATTTTAATCGGGGGTCCTTCGAGCTCCGGAAAGACTACGAGTGCTCACAGGATGTGCACATATCTAGAAACGTTTGGAGTCAAACCTATCGTAGTAAGCGCAGACGACTACTTCAAAAATAGACTCGACTGTCCAAAAGACAAAAATGGCACATACGATTTTGAATGTTTAGAAGCTCTCGATTTAGATCTCTTTAACTCACAACTAAAATCTTTGTTAGCTGGTAAAAGTGTATCTATGCCTACATATAATTTTATAAAAGGTGAAAAAGAATATAAAAAAGCTCCTACAGTTTTAAAAGAAGATAATGTATTAATAATAGAAGGTTTACATTGCTTGAACGACAAAATGACCAAAAGCATTAAAAGAGAAGCTAAATATAAGGTGTTCGTCTGTCCATTGACTCCTTTGAGCATAGACAAACATAATCACTTATCCACTACAGATATGAGACTTATCAGAAGAATAGTTAGAGATAACAGGGTAAGAGGCTTTAAAGTAGAAGATACTCTTAGAACGTGGCCTAAGGTTAAAGAGGGCGAAGAAAAATACATTTTCCCTTATACTAGTGACGTTAATGCCGTTTTAAATACTGCCTATACATATGAATTAGGAATATTGAGAGTATTCGCTGAACCACTTCTATATAGCATACCATCTTCTTCGAAACACTTTGAAGAAGCCAAAAGACTACTCGGCATACTTCGCAACTTTTTTCCTATCTCTAGTGAATACATAGAGGACGACAACACCCTAAGAGAATTCATAGGCGGAAGTATATACGAATAAAGAAAGAAGGAAAACACATGAAAAAGAGAATTGCCATAAATGGATTTGGCAGAATTGGGCGATTAGCCTACAAAGAATTACTAAACGACAAAGACTTAGAGGTTGTTGCTATCAACGATCTTTCTTCAGCAGAAGAATTAGCTTATCTTCTAAAATATGACTCAGTTCATGGTAAAATTGATGAGAAAGTTGAAGTTTCGAATGGAGAAATTGTCTGTGGAACACAACACACTAAAATTTTTGCTATTAAAGATGCTTTAGAGTTGCCATGGAAGGAATTGGAGATAGATCTTGTATTAGAATGTACGGGAGTTTATACAAAACTCGAAGAAGCAAGAAAACATATCGAAGCAGGAGCAAAACACGTTATGATAAGTGCTCCAGGCAAAGGCGAAATGAAAACTATAGTGTATGGAGTCAATGAAAAAACACTAGACGGAAAAGAGGAAGTCATAAGCGCTGCAAGTTGTACTACGAATTGTCTTGCTCCAGTACTCGCCGTTTTAAATGACGAATTCGGAATAGATTTTGGGTATATGACGACCATACATGCCTACACGAACGACCAAGTAAATTTAGATGTTCAGCATAAAAAAGGCTATATGACGAGGCGCGGCCGCGCATGTGCACTTAATATAATTCCTTCTTCTACAGGTGCAGCCTCTGCTATAGGCAAAGTAATTCCAGCTCTAGAAGGAAAACTTTCAGGAAGTGCACTTCGAGTACCAGTAGGAGATGGATCTTTGATAGACTTAACTCTAAAACTTAAAAAAGCTACAACCAAAGAAGAAATAAATCGTGTATTTACTGCCCGCTCTAACGATGAAGTATTGAGTATTACCACAGACCCGATCGTCTCAAGCGATGTAATAGGGAACAAGACTGGAGCACTAGTAGATGGACTTTTGACAGAAGTTCTAAAGACAGAAGACGGAGAACTAGTCAAAGTCGTTGCATGGTACGATAACGAACTTGGTTATACTGCTCAGATGATAAGAACTATGAAACATTTTGTAAATATTATCTAAAAATGATTTTTTCAAAAAAAATTATGATTCTTTAAACCTCTCGCCGAGGTTTTTTTGCTGCAAAAATGTGAATTTTGATAAGAAAAGCAAAAAAATCACCCAAAATCAGACAAATTATGAGAAAAATGAAAGTTTTCCGGAATAATAATAGTAGAAGAGGATAAAAAGTTTGGTTTAAACAAGCGTGATAGAAAGGAGAAAAATGTGTCAAAAACCAAAACTGCCATAAAAGGAGAAAAACTGAATCTCGATAAAAAAGATCTATATTTAAAAGGTGATTCATCAGAGGATATGCTCTCATCAAAAGTAAGTCATATTGATCAGGTCAATTTGTTCGAGAAATTTGATAACTCTAACATAAAAAGAGCTAAACGTAGTATCTTCCATGATCGCATGTTTAAAACGATGTTTTGCAATACAAAACGAAAAGTATATGTCGCATACTTTCTCTCGTTTCTCATCGACATGCCATATGAACAGATACTTTCAAAGATGGAGTTTTTCAAAGGTGAATTCGACATAGAGAAAGTCGCAGATAAAAATTGCCGTGGAGACCTAGTAATAAAGATCGATAACACTTTAATGAACTACCTCGGGGCAGAGCCCTAAAACGTCCGCAGGACGTTTTCCTCTC
>CASRZA010000046.1 GCA_949439935.1 uncultured Bacilli bacterium | reverse complement strand
TAAAAGTGGATTTTTTGACTCTTTCTTTCGTACATAATTCGCTAGTTTTCCACATGTAGTAGTTTTACCACTTCCTTGCAATCCGACCATCATTATAATAGTAGGATTTCCACCTGTCGCAAGTAAAGATGCATCTTCTCCTAAAAGTTTTATAAGTTCATCGCGCACGATCTTTATGAACAGTTCATCTGGTTTGATACTCTTGCCAACTTCCATTCCAAGCGCCTGTTCTTTGACGTTTGCAACGAACTCTTTGACGACCGAAAAGTTAACGTCAGCTTCCAAAAGAGCCATTCTGATCTCTCTTACAGCCTCGTCTATATTCTTCTCAGTAATAGTGCCCATTCCTTTTATATTTTTTATTGCATTGTTAATTCTATCTCCCATGTATTCAAACATTTCTATCACCGATCTATATTATACAGGAAATTTAAAAAAAACTATAGCATTTTGTTTGAAAAAATTATAATTTATGGTACACTATATATCGAAAAGAAAATTTGAAAGGAAGTAAATACTATGGAATTAAAGAATTCTAAAACAGAAGCCAACTTGATGGCTGCATTCGCTGGAGAATCACAAGCGAGAAACAAATACACATATTACGCTAGTCAAGCGAGAAAGGAAGGATACGAACAGATCGCAGCCATCTTTGAAGAAACTGCAAACAACGAGAAAGAACACGCTAAAATGTGGTTCAAAGAGTTACACGGCGGAGAAATGCCTAATACAAAAGAAAATTTAAAAGACGCAGCTGCTGGAGAAAACTTCGAATGGACAGATATGTACAAAGAGTTCGCGAAAACTGCTCGCGAAGAAGGATTCGACCAAATCGCTAAATTGTTCGAGATGGTTGGTGAAATAGAAAAAAATCATGAAGAAAGATACTTAACGCTTCTTGGAAATGTTGAAAACGACAAAGTTTTCCACAAAGACGAAGATACAGTATGGATCTGCAGAAACTGTGGACATGTATATTATGGTAAAGACGCATTGAAAGTATGTCCAGTTTGTAAGCACAAAGAGTCTTACATGGAGCTTAAAGCGACTAACTATTAAGATCTAAAGAACTTGGAAACCCCAAGTCTTTTTTTAAAACAGATATTGACATCACATCATCGATAATATAAAATAATGTCCTGTTTAAAAGAGGTGAATATTATCATGGATCTTTCTAATAGTATAACAGTTTTTCAAGGTGCAGAAATAAAAAACGCTTTCTTAAAAAGACAGATAAGAAAAATAGATAAAAAGAGACGTCTGATGAGAAATGAAATAGCTTTCGTGGAAGATAAACGCTCCATGAATAATGATTATCAAGAAAATGATTATTGTGCACTAGGAACGGACTGGTACATATACTTCACAGTAGAAGAAAATAATGTGATAATTGAAAGCTTTCAATCTGCTAGTCCAAGTAATGCAAGTTTACATGCACTCGAGATGATAAGTTTTTTTAAAGCTCTTTTCTTAACTTATCCAGAATACAACTATCGAGCTTCGCTGAATAAGTCGAGTTTAAGACTTTATGAGACTGCCCTAAATCACAAAATTATCGAAGAAATTGGTAGACATAGTGAACGGTATAGCATGTACATCGATTGTACATTTAGAATAACGGGACTCTTTATTACTAAATATAATTCTAACAAGAACTTAAGTTTAAATCCTAAAAAAAACCAAAAAATCTGACTTAATCGGTCAGATTTTTCCATTTATATATTATTTTTTCTAAAAAGAGAATCGCCTCGCTTATAGTCTTCTAAAAAGCTTGTTTTTACTGAGAATTTGTAAGCCTGCTAAACACGCAATTACTAACGTCACAATCAAAAGAGTATATGTTATGATACCAGTTTTTGGATTATTAGGAACTGGTTCTAAAACTTTTGGCAAAGTCTTTCCGCTTACCGGATCACTCATCACACCATCGGCTTCCAACTTATAAGAATACTCTGTATTAGCATAGACTTCTTTATCGACATAACCATCTTTACACGAAATAGTATTAAGCGATTCATAAGGACCTTCCTCAGAAGCTCTATATAGAGTACAAACTTTAGCAGATCCCGTATTGAAGAAATTTACAGTTATCGAATCCATCTTAATATTGCTAAGCTTTAAATAAGGTATAGGAGTTTTCGGAGGTACTTCGACCTCTACTTTTGGCAAAGTCTTTGCACTTTTTATGTTGCTCATCGCTCCTTCATCAGTCTCTACTTTATACGAATATTCAGTGTCAGGCAAAACGTCTGTATCGACGAGTATATCTGAACAAACTGTCGCTTTCAGGATGACGAAGTCTTGTCCAGGTCCTTTTTTATAAACTTTACAAGTCCTTCCAGAAACAGTATTTCCTATTTCCAATGTTATAGAACCATCCGTAATATCTTTTAGATTTAAGGTAGGAACTTTCTTTTGAGTTTGAAATATCAAACTGCCATCGTTATCGATGACGAACTTTATAAAGTTCGGATGGTTAAAATCTATGTCTATAGTTCTAATAAAGCCCTCGGCTTTTAAAACTTCACCGTTATCTAAAGTGATCTCTTTTATGTTAGAACTTATCAAATTCGCTACGAGACCATCTCTTTCTAATGTGAAATCTTCCATAGAAAGAGAATCGTTCACTTGAATATCCTTGACACTGTCCTTCGTCTCTTGATCGTACATGCGCAACAAACTCACCAACAAGAAAGTTATATTGAAATTATCATAATTACTTTTGATAAATTCGTCGTTATTAGTCACTGACGACCTATCGCTTACAAAGGAAATGACACCATCTTTGAATATGAAATGAGAAACATATTCTTTCCCTCCAAATGTGCTTTTCAAAGCTAAGTCACTCCCGGAAGCGCTGAAATTAAACTGTGTTCCTTGAGGAGCAGATCCTTGCCATATACTCATAGTCGAGGCCAAACTTTCTTGTACGTCATCCTGAGTATATTCCCATGCCTCTACTCGCGATAAACCTATAAAAACAGTTGATAAAACAACCAAAAGTGTTAGTACTGATCTCTTCATCATCCAACCTCTATTCTCACGATTAGTATACTCTAATAATAGAGTTTTATCAACTATCAAGTGGGATCATCGCCTCGACTATCAACTGAACATCTTTGTCCTTTAAACTGACTAGACAATCAAATTTATAAAGGTCGCCCAAGATTATCTCATCGATAAGATAGTTCTTTTTAGGAAAAATTATGACAGAACTCATCGTTTTAGTATCGTCGCCGATCTCTAAGAAAGCCATCTTATCTCCCTGTTTAGTATTTATCACTCGCATTTTATCTACTATCACTACAACTTTAATCTTTCTTCTATTAAGCTTCTCATCTACCGTATCTAACTTCGTTATATCAGACGAAGTAAACTTGCTCGAAGGGTGACCCGACACGTAGAATCCAAAGATCGACAATTCAGAATATTCTTTATCCGGCACATCGGACACTTCGAGTTCTGGTTTCATTATCAAAGATTCATCTAGACTTTCGACGAGTTCACAATAGGTGGATGCCGCATCTATGTTACCTAAAAGAGTGTTCTTGCTCGTACCGAATACATCCATAGCACCGGCCTCTATCAAAGTCTCAACTGCTTGCCTACTGACTCCTTTCTTATATGTTTTTTTAAAAAAGTCGAAAAAATCTTCATAAGGTGCATTTTTGACGATCACTTGATTGACCTGTGAAGATATGTTTTTTATAGCTGTCAAAGGCAGGATGATCGCGCCATCTTTGATCACATATTCTTCTTGACTTGCGTTCACACTAGGTCTAACTACTTTGAAACCTTTATTTCTCGCATCGTCTATCACATCTTTTATCTTTGCTTCACTCTTGATATTCATATTCAAAGTATTAACCTGAAATGCTTCGGCATAATTAGCTTTTAAATACGCCATTTGATAAGCGACGACTGCATAAGCCACCGAGTGCGATTTATTAAAACCATAATTTGCAAATTTTAATATCAAGTCGTAAACTCTCTCGGCAAGTGATGACTCATAACCCTTCTCCACAGCCTTTGCGACAAATTTTATGCGCTCTTCGACCATCACAGATTTTTTCTTTTTACTCATAGCTCTTCGAACGATGTCGGCCTCTGCAAAAGAATAGCCTCCCATCAAAGACAAAATTTGCATGATCTGTTCTTGATATATTATGATTCCATAAGTATATTTCAATATAGGCTCCAAATCGGGATGAAGATAATCCACTCGGCTTTTTCCATATCTTCTCGCGATATACTCGTCGATATTATCCATAGGTCCAGGTCTAAAAAGCGCAATTGCTGCGATGAGATCATCAAAGTTCTCTGGTTGCAATTTTTTTAAGAAATTCTTCATTCCCGAAGTTTCAAATTGAAACACCCCATCAGTGTTAACCCTCTTGAAAACAGTCTCGAATGTTCTTTTGTCGTCGAACCTTATATTTTTTAAAGAGAAATCTTTATCTCTTTTCCTTATTATGCCGACCGTATTATGGATAATAGTCAAATTTCTAATAGCCAAAAAGTCCATTTTCAAAAGACCCATCTTTTCCAAATACTCCATCGTATATCCTGTCAAAAGCCCCTCATTATTTTTAAACGTCGGGATGAGTTCAAAAAGAGGCAAGCTCGAAATGACTACTCCTGCCGCATGGATAGTAGTATTCTTTTTTAAGCCTTCTATTTTCAGACTTATCCTATATACAGTCTCAAGACCATTAGACTTTATGTATTCGAGTAGTTCTTTATTTAGATTTTCTTTCAAACTTAGTTTTGAATTCATCTTCTTGCTAAATTCATCGATTATCTCTGGCTTTATGCCCATAACTTTCCCGACGTCGCGAACTGCTTGTCTACATCCAAAAGTACCATAAGCTACTATCAAAGAAACACATTTCTCGCCATACCTATCTTTGACATATTTTATTACGTCATTCCTCCGTACATCTTCAAAGTCCATATCGATATCCGGCATCGTTATTCTATCGGGATTTAAGAATCTTTCGAAAAGCAAGCCGTACTCTAGGGGATCTATTTCGGTTATTCCTAATACATAAGAAACTAAAGCTCCCGCAGCACTTCCTCTTCCTGGCCCGACATATATGTCGTTTTTCTTTGCAAATTTCACATAGTCATATACTATCAAGAAGTAATCGACGAAGCCCATCGACTTTATGACTCCTAACTCATACTCCAATCTTTTAGTATACTCTGAAGGAACGTTCCCGCCTAGTCTTTTGGATAATCCCTTCCACGAAAGAGATTCGAGCAATTTGATAGATTCCTCCTCCGACTTACAAAACTTTGGAATATATCTTTTACTAAAGTCGAAATCTAAATTTATATTTTTTTGAAATTCGTCGATAGTTTTGACATCAAATTCATCTGCACTTAGGACATAATTTTCACCCGGAACATAATCCTGACCATCTATCTTATAAAGCGTCTTCAAATATGGCGCATCGGTCTTCTCAAAACACATTATTTCATTTAAGAATAATACATCTTTGCTGATCTGTATCGCTCTTTCTAACTCGGATTTATCTCTGTAACCGAGATAGACTTGGAAAGCAGTTCTAAGTCTATTCAATAAACTGTAATTTTCATAAGGTAGTACACATAACAAGCCAGCATTATATTTAATCAGATCGTTAAAAGTTATACTCCTATCTTGTTCGATCTCATTGAGCCTTATAATGTTTCTATAACCTTCATGGTCTTTTATATAGAAGTATAATTTATTATCGCCGATCTTTATGACTACTCCCACGATAGGCTTCAATCCAGACGAAGTAGTCTTCTCATAGAAATCCATTATTCCGTAAGGATTATCGTCCAAGATGCCGACATATCCCGAGTTTCTATCCTTAGCATAAGCGACTATATCCTTAGTTTTGAGTATACTTTTCATTAAAGAATAATCCGTTTTAAAACCGATTGGAACATAATTCATATGCTTTCTACCTCCTCACAAGATTCTCTTCTTAAGTTAATTATCATCTATAGAACGTATTTTGTCAATTACTTGTAATTTATTTATTTTATATATATAATAGACATAGGAAAGAGGAAAAAATGATAAAAGAAATAACAGTTCCGAGAGGAAAAACCTTCTATAGATCTCAAGAAAAGATGAATGAGCTTTTTATAGATTTGATTAAAAGATATGCATTAGAAGCTACAGAAGGATATATAAATACTTATGGTGCACAAATGGGCTTAAACGGATTAGTGCGCGTTAAAATGGAACCTACCGATTCCTTAAGGACTATCAAATACATAGAATCTAATGGAACTCTTTACTTACCGGAATTTTTCTTTAAAAGAAAATTAGACACCGTCGAAGATGTCCTAAAGATGATAGATGAATATCCGATTTTAAAAGAATTGTTAGGAGCATATGGGACTTATATCATAGCAAATAGACCTTTCTATAGAGCTAGTGAACAAGACTATAAAATTAAAGAGCTCATATCATTTTATCTTGCTAGAAAAGCCAATTCAGCAAAACGAAAAGAAGTTCAATATGCAGGAAAACATTTTTGTTCAAGCGGGAATATATTCGTCTTAGAACATAATCTTTTTGAGGAAATAGAAATCATATTTGGCGAAAAAGCCTTAGCTACAGCACTACGATATGGAATCTACAACTTTGGTTATAAAGTTAAAAGCAAAACTGCTGATAAAGTAATGATACCAGAATGTCAAAAACTTATGGAGGGAATAATAAAACTTTCTGAACTTACGGCAAAAGAAGAAGAGGCTCTCATAAGAGAATCTATCGACGAAAGTATTAAACAAAAGATAATCGTTCCAATGTATGGTCGCTTAGGTGAAGAAGAAGCACATATTCAAAGAGATGCTGCCAAAATGTTGAGTTATCAAGACTTTAGTTGGAATAAAGTTGGAAAATTCTGCGGTCACGATTTTCGCAATCTTATAGATCTTACAGACGAAGAAAGAGAAGCAGTCAAATTATACATTTTAAACTTCAACATGTTCTTCTACGATTTGCAACCATACCTTTCTACGACGTTCCCACCTGTCACACCAAAAAAAGAATTTATGGGAGCTAAAACCTATGGAGATATAGACGAACGATTCACCGATATAAATAGGATATTGACGATGATGAATATGATGGCCCATAAGAAAGACGTGCTCGACACAGAAATCTTATCTCTTTGGAACAAACTTCAACTGTTCTTGATACAAAGAGCTCTTCCTTCTTCGATTGATATTTATTCTAAAATTAGAATAAACGATAATCTAGAGCGATTAGAATTACTAAGCACCTATTATAAAGGTCCTGAAAGTACCAAGGCAGAACCACATAAAACTATAAAATTTATAGCTAAAACTGAAAAACAGCTGAGAAACTAAAAATAGAAAAGAGTCAATAGGAGCGAACTATGAAAAAAGTTAGTATAATAATACCTGTCTACAATGGAGAGAAAACGATCGATCGATGTTTAAACTCTTTATTAAGCCAAACATATGATAATATGGAAATTTTAATTATAAATGACGGATCCAAGGATGAAACTGATTCTATTCTAAAGTCGTACCGAGACAAAAGGATAACTTACATCTCTAAAGAAAATTCGGGCGCGGGAGACACGAGAAATTATGGCCTAGACAGGGCGACAGGGGATTACATTATGTTTTTAGATATCGACGATTACATCGAACCTCATTGTGTGCAAACTCTAGTAGACGCACTCGAAAAAGAAGACTGCGACGTCGTAATCACAAATTACTATATCGAATCTTCAAAGACGATAGAATTTACTTTACCATTTAAAGAGACGACCACGATCAAAGATACGCTGGATATTCTAACAAAAGTAAATCTAGCGCCTTGGAATAAGATTTATAAAGCTCATATTTTTAAAGAAAAAAATATCCGTTTTCCACTAGGGCTTAAATATGAAGACGCTCCCGTCGTCATAAGTGCTCTCGTAAATTCTAAAAGGATCGGCTTTGTCGAAGATCATCTATTTCACTATACGATCGAGCCAACTGGAGAAACCTTCACGAGAAATGAAAAAATCTTCGATATCATCGAGATCTGCAAGATAATAGAGAAAATCGTTTCACCTTTTGACTATATCGATAAAACTAACCTGATTGTCAAAATATTATCTTACTATCTAAAAAATTGTCGTTTCATCAAAGATAACAGCTTAAGAAACCGCTTCACAGATGCTCTATTCGCACATTTGAACTCTTTAGACAAAGACTGGCGAAAAGCTCCATATTTAAGAGAAACACCATATTACAAGAGATTTATACTGACTAACAAAACTTTATTAAAACTACTAGGAAACATAAAAAACAAAAAATAAAAGATAAAATTTGACATAATACCTTTTAAATGCTATAATCTAGAGGCAATCAACTTTTAAGGAGGGAATACAATGGCAACTAAATTAACTAGAAAAAAACCTAATTTTGCTAATGCTAGATCTCATGCATTGAATTCTACTAAGAAAAAACAAGGAGTAAACTTACAAAAAGTTACGATAAATGGAGAAAAAGTTATTCTTAGTGCAAGAGAAGCTAGAACATTAAAAAAAAGTAATAAAAAAGCCGCTTAAAACTTAAGGGCTTTTTATTATGGCATAGCCAAGAAAAGAAGAATAGATAAAACACTTTTACTTAGTTTGATTTCTTACTTTAAACTATAATGCAGCACCGATGATGATTATTAATAAAATGAATAGAACTAAGATAAATGCAGCACCAGTAATTCCACTGTTATTTCCGCATGGATTTCCACAACATTGATTCATTCTTACCCCTCCTTTTTATCTTTTCATAGTATTGTATGGCAAAATAGTAAGAAGTGTTCTCATTTACTTGTATTTTATCTCCCAATTTGGTATATTAATAATGTTAGGGAGGAAAAACAATGAAGAAAAAAATAGTATTAGGAGTTGCAATAATTACTCTTCTCTGTGGATGTGGAAGAACGATTCCAACATTACAAGACGGAAAAGAGGCAGTTGTCACTTTTGAAGACGGATCTATGATAAGCGTCGACGATCTTTATGGAGAACTTAAAGAAAACGCAACTGCGATGTTAATAAACATGATCGATAGAAAGATCTTAGAAAAGGAATATTCAGATAAAATAGAAGAATCTAAAGAATCTGCAAAGAATTACATCGCATCATTAAAAAATTATTATACTGATGAAAAAGGTGTCTACGATGAAAACGCCCTCTTAACTGCGATCAATCGTTATTATGGCTTCGATTCTCTAGAGGCATTCCAAGAAAGCGTAGAATTAAACTATCTCAGCAATTTAGCGATAGATGACTATGCTAAAAGCCTAGTTAAAGACAAAGAAATAGAAAAATACTATAAAGATGAAGTCGTCGCAGATAGAGAAGTATACCACATACAGATCGTTCCAGAAGTCACAGACACTATGACTGACGCCGAAAAGAAAGAAAAGGAAGAAGAAGCTCTCAACGAAGCTAAATCTGTCATCGCAAAACTTAAAAAAGGCGAAAAGTTCGAAGACTTAGCTAAAGAATATTCAGATGATGAAGCTACTAAAGATGAAAATGGAAGCCTAGGTTCTATTAACAAAGGAACATACGGTAACGATGATTTCGACAAAGAAGTATACTCTTTGAAAGTTGGAGAATACTCAAAAACTCCTATAAAAACTACCAAAGGATATGAAATAGTCTTTATCAAAAGCGAATCAGAAAAAAAGAGCCTTGAAGATTCTAAAGAAGATATCATAAAAGCTTTAGCAGATGAAAAACTTGAAAAGGACGCAACTTTACAGATTACAGCAATGACCGAACTTCGCAAGAAAAACGGTGTGGACATCGTCGATTCTGAAATAAACTCTAATTACAAAAACTACATTAATAGGTTGATTCAGGCTGCTAAAAACAACGAAAATCAATAAAACTACACACAATGTGGTTTTTTTTTATGTATATTTGTGATATAATTTTCCAAGATAGGAAGTGTTCCCGATGACTGGAAACCAGATTATAATGCTGATCATTGTGGTTTTATTAAGTGTTATCTTAGTATTCGGAATTTATTATCTCATAGTTTTTATAATCAGTAAGAAAAAGGAAAAAAAGGTAGAAACGATCTTCAATCCATCCAATCTAGTTGAAGAAGAGTCGCTGATGAACGTCATGGACGACAAAAAAAATGTCGAATTTAAAAAGCCCGAAAATAATACAGAGCGATTCGTTTCCAACAACGAAGATATCAAGATCGTCTCTTCTGAAGCCATGAGCCAAGAGCAGAAGGTAAACCCCTTCGGAGTAGATTTATCGCTTCGTACCAAAGAAGATGGCCATATAATCGAAACTAGCGATCCTAATAACACGAACAAATTTATAAAATAAAGAAGCCTTACACCTAGGCTTCATTTTTTTGTATCCAAATATTCGTTGATGACGTCCATATCGAACCCCTTAGAGAACATTTTAGATTTAAATTTCAATTCAAGTTCGATTCCTTCATACTTCGAAGAAAGTTTAATATAGACTTTA
Organism: uncultured Bacilli bacterium; assembly: GCA_949439935.1. Taxonomy (GTDB): domain Bacteria; phylum Bacillota_I; class Bacilli_A; order RF39; family UBA660; genus RUG11867. The sequence continues at coordinate 950 of CASRZA010000046.1, read as the reverse complement.
TCAGCTTCACTCACAAAAACTTCTCCTGTTTCTATATGGTAATCCTCTAAAAACTCTTTAATATCTTCGTTGTAGTATCCAAGCACGATCAAATCAGAATACACTTTACTTTTAAAGAGTTTTTCTCCTGCCTTATTGACCTTTGCCTTCTTTTCGACGATCTTTCTTATCCTCGGAAACCATAATTCATCATCTAATGACTTGATATTCTCGTCTATCAGGCTTTCAGCAACGCCTAATTTTTTTAAAGCCTCTCGGATTTTTTTTGGGCCATTAAGAGTCAGATTTAAAGAATCGTTGATGAAAGCCCTAACATACTTCTCCTCGTCGATGTATCCTTCGCTTCTTAATTTACTAACTGCATAACTCGTTTGCTCTTTTGAAAAGTCATATCGCTCCAAAAACTTTTTTATTTCTAGTTCTGTTCTCATCTTAGTATTTATATACTTGACCGCCCTATAATATGCCTCTAGAAGTGCATTATCTTCCAATATTCTATCTAACTTCTTTTTAGTAAGTTCCTTCTCGATTAATAGTTCATATTTCAAAATAATGTCGTCGTATATCTTATACTTCTCCCCACTTTTAAAACTTAGTTCATAAAGGTTACTTCTTATTTTCTTATATGATTTTATTTCCATGTTGGGTCACTTCCTTAAAAACAATATAACCGTTTTCATTTTCTTTGTCAAGTTCTGAGGTACCGATCCTTTATCAATAAATCTTGATCCCTCTAGCATCATATTCATAACAACTTAATGTCAGCCGATCTTCTCTTAACAAATGTTAACATTGATACCTCTAAAATAATATTGTTCTAAATTCTTAGGCATATAAAAATAGGGCCCCTCCCTATTCTACTATCTATAAAGTCTAGCTTCAACTAAGACGATATGGATCCGAAATTAGACCTGTTCCTTCAAATTTATTCAAGTATTCAGGCTTAATAT
>CASRZA010000045.1 GCA_949439935.1 uncultured Bacilli bacterium | reverse complement strand
TTATTCCAATCTCCAAATTTTCCTATTTTTTTAGAAAATACCTAAACTCAAAAAACCAAACATTTGATTTTTTCCAAAACTGTGGTATAATCAAAGTATCCATGGGGCCGTATATGGTTTCGACAGAGTATGGATTTGGTCTAACGGCAAGTAGAAGCTCATCTTAACGAGCACAATTAAAATTAAATGACAAAAATAGAAGCACTTTCGGTGCATCTGCTCTTGCTCTTGCCTAAGATAGGTTTGCGAGAGGTTCTGCTTTAAGATTATTCGGGTTTTAAAGTTAGGACTCATATTTACCGAATTATAACTGTATAGTTGTTTAGGCTATATAGTCGAACTTTACTAAACTATATCGATATGTGGGTAGTTGGAATCCATTCTTATCGACGAAAACTTAATATCCAAACAAACTTGTAGATGTTATTCTGAATGTACTTTGGACAGCGGTTCGAGCCCGCTCGGTTCCACCATTTAGTGTTTAAAACCTTTATTTAAAGGTTTTTTATTTTTTTAAACAAATTTATTATATTTCTGTTAATACAAATATATATATCATACTTTTCATAACAAAGATAAAATAAGACTAAAACTCAGAAATCTGCGTTTTTTTGCCAAAATAGATGTTAGTTTTCTCACATTTTAAAAAAATATGCATTTTTTTTCGATTTTTAATGAGAAATTTTCATTTTTTCCGGAATAATAATAGTAGAGGATGATAGAAAGAAGGAAAGATGAAGAAAATAATTATACTGTTGATGATACTTTTCCTATCCGTCGATGTATATGCACAAAAATACACGGATTACGGATTTGTCGGATACACAGAAGAAAAAAAAGAAAATGATGAGTTTTATAAATATGAACAAACTAAGTTGAATAGATTCTACAAATTGACGGAGACAAACGTAGGCTATGTACGAATAGATGACCCATACGATCAAGAACATATGGATTTAAATGATTGGAAATGGGGAGACGTAATAAGCACAAATAAAAATTTACCTTATGAAAATAAAACGAGAGTAGTGACGCTTAGAGTAGACGATAACTATCTAACGCACAGAGTAGAGATCAAAAATCTTAAAAACTTCAATAGGATGGATAAAATAGAAGTATGGGCTAACGACGTTCTTATTAAGACTTTATCCAAAAGTGAGATTCAAACAGAAAATTTTGAAATAACTTTTCCAGAAAACACGTTGCAGGATATAACTGTCACTTTTCACTATACCTCTGAAGTCGATTTAGAATTCGATTTGTCGATAAGCAGCGATACATCATATAGACCACTCACAAAACATCTCACTTTGGAACATCGTTACAGAAGATTTTCTATAAACGCATTAACATATAAGGATTTTGACGATTTTATTACAAAATACTCACTTATGAGTGGTGACGAAACGTACTACTTCAAATATAACGTTAAAATCTATAGAGTGTACGATTTAGAGAAAATGTATTTCAAAGATTCCGAAGATACCGAGATGGAAGGATACGAATATGATGAAACCGAATCATATATTGCTTATAGGATATACAAAAGAGAAAAACTTCCAGATACGGGCGAATCTACAACAGATCCTGAAAAGCCATCACCTCCAAGTGAAGATGCACCAAATACTCCACCAGTAGGTTCAAACGATTCAAATGTAAGTAATAATCCATCCAAAAATGAAAAACCGAAGACCGAACCTACAACAAAAAAGAAGAAACCAACGACAACAAAGAAAGTGTCAACGATTGAAAACGAAAATGACAACCAAAATGAAAATGATACGCTAGGACAACCCTATGAAACAGTTGATAATCTTAGCAAAACAGATTTAGGAAAATATGAGTCGAAAAACGAATATACAGAGTGTGAAAGTAAACCACAAGTAAATCGCTTTACAGTTATAGGCTTAATGATGATCCTTATATCACTAGTGATCACTGGAATATATTATTATCGTGTAAACCATACATGAGATTAATATCTAGTCTTGTCGAAACTGTTTAAAAAAACTCCCTTTTGCCCTATATTATGGTTAGAAAGGGGCAGATATTATGCCATCAGAAATAGTTGAAGAGTCGACACCTCTTATATATAGTATGTCTAAAAGCTTTTATGGAGCAGAAAGAGAGGACTTAATACAGGCAGGCTACTTAGGTTTAAATAAAGCCTACAAGTCGTTTGACGAAAACAAAAACACCAAATTTTCTACATATGCTTACGGTTATATATACGGTGAAATGTACGAAACGGCAATGGGTTGTAGGCCTATAAGAGTTCGAAAACCTGAAATGAAAATTTACAAAGGCGTTATTCGAGCCAAAGAACTGCTCGAAAGTAAATATGGTCGCGACGTAACATACGAAGAAGCGTGTACATTCTTGAAAGTAAATTTTGACACATTTATGTCCATTCTAAATTCCCTAACTGCGACGATAAGTATCGATAACACTGAATTGAATCTTTCTAACAGAGATAATACAGACGATATGTTGATGTTGAAAGAATCCATGAATTCACTTTCTCCTCTCGAAAAAAGTGTAATAGAACGGCGATACATGGAAGACATGAGCCAACAAGAAACTGCTAAAGTTTTAGGATTGACACAGGTCAAAGTAAGCAGAATAGAAAAGCAAAGTCGCGAAAAAATGAAAAATTATTGTACTATGTAGTATTAAACGTGGAAAATTATCCCATTATATAAATGGTGATAAATTGTGGAAAAAGAAGAATATGTACAACTTGTAGAGTCAAAAAGCAAAAACCCGCGAATACTAGAGGATGCATTCATCTCCTTTCTAACTGGTGGAGTTCTTGGAGCCTCCTTTGAAGTTTTGACGATGTGGTTTATCAAAATGTTCGATTTATCTGCCAAAATCGCGACAGGATGGGCTATACTAGTTTTTATCCTATTGGCAGCATTATTGACAGGTTTTGGCATTTTTGACTCTTTAGTTTCAAAATTTAAATTTGGCTTGATCATACCTATTACAGGGTTTGCTCATTCGATCTCAAGTGCCCTCTTAGATTACAAAAGAGATGGACTAATTACTGGACTCGGATCAAATATGTTCAAACTTGCAGGATGCGTCATACTATACGGAACAGCTTCGGCCTTTATATTTACGATAGTGAAGGTGATGATCTATGGCTAGCTTTAAATTTAAAAATATATACTTAGGTAATTCCTCTACGATCTCTAGTCAAAATGAAAAAATAAATACGAAATTTACCATCAAGGACTATTTTGACGGAGAAAAAACGACGGAAGATACCGAAACTAAAATGCAAAAAATAGTCATCAAAGATATGTTAAAAAACAACGCCGTCGACCTTGTTGTCAGTGGAGAACTTTCTAATCAGATCGGTATATCGAATTCCGTCATGAGCGAATTCAACGTTTCTCATCTAGGAGTTTATAGCGCTTGTGCAACATATCCAGAAGCTTTGATCGTAAGCGCTTCAGTTTTGGGAAATAGTCAATTAAAGAGTGCCTTATCAGTCGTTAGCAGTCACAATCTAAACGCCGAAAGGACATTCAGATTCCCGATCGAATATGGTGCTCCTAGAAGAGTAACACAAAACTTTACCGCTACTGGGGCAATTGCCTCTCTAGTTACAAAAAATCAGACGAATATAAAACTAGAGGCGTGTACGATCGGTAAAGTTATAGACTTCGGTATAAAAGATGCAAATAACATGGGCGCGATCATGGCGCCGAGTGCAGCCAATACTTTAATCGAGCACTTGCGAGATTTCAAAAGAGATGTGTCATATTATGACTTAATCTTGACGGGGGATTTAGGTAAACTAGGAAGCGAATTATTTCTAGAATTGCTTTCTAGACACGACATTACACTCAAAAACTACATCGATGCCGGAAGTGAATTAATAATAGATAAAAAACTGACTGATCAAGGTGCCAGTGGTCCGATTTGTCTGCCCCTTTATCTAGTAGAGAAGGCTTTACAGAATCCAAAATATAAACACATCTTAATAATCGGCACGGGATCTCTCCAAAATGCCACTTTAGTCAATCAAAAAAATACCTTACCTAGTGTAAGTCATGCGGTAAGTTTGGAGGTGTTAAGTTGAATATTTTCTACTCGTTCATGGCCGTCGGAATAATTTGTATGATCGCATCTCTAATTTACGATACAACTAAACTTACGCCAGGTCATATTACAAGTTTATTTGTTGTCGTAGGAGCATTCCTGGCCATATTCGATTTTTACGATATATTGATCGAAAATATAGGAGCTGGAATGTCACTTCCTATAACTTCGTTCGGTAATAGCCTAGTAAATGCAGCCTACGAAGGCTACCACGCAAACGGTTTCTACGGTTTATTCAATGGAATGTATAACACGACATCTGCCGGTATAAGTGGTGCGATAATATGCGGGTTCTTCGTGACGCTATTCTTCAAACCAAAAGACTAAAAAAACTCGTCTATGCACGAGCTTTTTTAATTATCTACTTTTTCTTTACTATTTTGCTTTATTACATTTTTAAGCATATAGATTATTTGACTATTGATACTTCTTTCCTCTTCACTAGCGAGTTTTACTATTGCGTTGTAAAGATCTTCATCAATTCTTATTGTCGTTGTAACCATCATTAAATTCACTTCTTTCAATACCAATATGGTATCAAAACAAAAACATTTTAAATAGTGACAAAATAACATCATTTTAATAGTATGCAACACCCATCGATACGAACCGATACTTTGTTTTTGAACCATACTATGCTATAATTTAAATCGATAAAGATAAGAGGGTATTAAATCATGTTAGAAAAAATTTTCAAATTGCAAGAAAACAAGACTACTGCAAAAACTGAAATAATGGCTGGTATCACGACGTTTGTGACGATGGCATATATTCTCGCAATCAACCCGAGCATTCTAGCTGATGCAGGAATGGATCCAACCGCAGTACTTTTAGCAACTTGTATAGCTTCGATCATAGGAATTGTATACATGGCTTTAGTAGGGAACCTTCCGTTTGCTCTTTCGGCGGGAATGGGATTAAACGCCTATATGGCCTATACGATCGTCCAAGGATACGGATACCCTTGGCAAGTCGCATTATTCGCCGTCTTTATAGAAGGGTTAATATTTATAATATTGTCGCTTACTCGAGTGAGAGAAGCTATCATGGATTGCATTCCACCGTCCCTAAAAGTTGCCATATCTGTTGGAATAGGTTTATTTATAGCATTCATCGGGCTACAAAATGCAGGACTTATAGAAGATAATGCCCAAACTTTCGTATCGATCATCAGTTTCAAAGAAAACTTCTCGACCTCAGGAATATGTGCATTATTAGCAATCATAGGATCTCTCATAACGGTACTTCTTTACATAAAAAAAATTAAAGGCTCCATCCTTCTCGGAATAATTTGTACATGGTTATTAGGTATACTCTGCGAAATAGCAGGAATCTACATCCCTGATGCTTCCAATGGCTTTTATTCTTTATTTCCATCATTCCAAATGACAGATTTTAGTAAATTAGAACTTACTTTTGGACAGTGTTTCAATCTCGACTTTAAAAATGTCGGATTCGTAAATTTCATCACAGTAATATTAGCTTTCTTGTTTGTCGACATCTTTGATACGATAGGAACGCTTATAGGTTTGAGTTCTAAAGCCGGTATGCTCGATAAAAACGGGAAATTTCCCAAAGCTAAACACGCTATGATGGCAGAAGCTGTAGCCACGACTGCTGGGGCAATCCTTGGAACGTCTACTATGTCGACCTTTGTCGAAGCTTCCGCGGGAGTAGTTGCAGGTGGCAGAACGGGTCTAACTGCACTAACTGTAGCTATACTTTTTCTACTAGCAATGTTTTTTGCTCCAATTTTTATCGCTATCCCATCATTCGCAACCGCGCCTGCTTTGATCTTCGTAGGTTTTCTAATGTTCACCTCGATCAAAGATATCAAGATGAACGAGAAAGACTATCTTACTGCGATTCCAGCTTATCTCTGCATAATCTCCATGCCACTTTTTTATAGCATCTCAGAAGGTATAGCGATAGGCATAATATTCTATGTTTTGATCCACCTATTATGTGGTCGAAAAAAAGATTTAAATGTTCTTATGTACATCCTAGCAAGCTTATTCATTCTAAAATACATATTTTTGTGATTTACATTTATTAATCAACTGAAATGTGTTACAATAATTCTAGAAGGAGGATAAAAAATGAAGAAGACATGGCTATATGCTTTAGTAGTCTTGATAATCGTTGCAGTAGTAGGAGGTTCATTTTTCCTATTTAAAAAACCTCAAACAGATGATATTGAAAAAAAGGAAGATGTCAAAATATCCAATTCTGATGTTCAAAACAAGCTATATCCAGTACTAAAATCATCAAACGAATCTAGAATATATAAGAAAAACAAAATATCAAAAGACAATGTGACAAACGAGCAAATGATACTTGGAACGATTACATACATCATTCTAAATCATGAAAGCGAAATAGAAAATGGATCTAAAATATCATTCAGCACTATCGAAAAATATGCCGAAAAACTATATGGTAAAAAAATTGAAGTCAAAAATGCCAAAGTTGAGACGATTGCTAACATACATTCACAAAGTACATTCGCAACTATGGATAAGAAAGCTGAAACTTATAAATTAAATTTCGAGTTTTTAGAAGACGACGCTAAACCAAAAGATTTGTTGGGTGAATATCACGATATGGACGTCATTTACGATAAAGTAGAAGTTAAAGATGACAAGGTCGTACTATACGACAAAATGATTGTAAACGGAGAGTTCGACTGGTCTAACGAAGTTGCTACGATATCTAAATATGACGGTAGCGACAAAAAAGAATTAGATAAAATTAGTTCGATCGACGACGTTTATAAAAAGTATCCAGAATATTTTACAAATTTTAAACACACGTTTAAAATCAACGAAGATAAAACGTATACTTATATTTCATCTGAGCCGATCGCATAATGAGAAACCTCGAGTTTCTTTTTTTTATGCCATGTGTTATAATCGAATTACTGACTATGAGCTTAGAATCGAGGAGTATCATGAATAAAATTAAATGTCCCAACTGCAAAACGACTATCCAGATCGATGAAAAAGATTATGATTCGATCGTAAAACAAGTTAGAGATAGCGAGTTTGAAAAAGAAATCTCGACGAGAGAAAGACAATACGAACTCGACAAAGAAAATGCTATAAAAATCGCAAAATCGGAAACAGAAAAAAACTACGAAAAACAACTGTCAGAAAAAGAGATCCAAATAACTAATCTAACCGCTGAATTAAAAAATAAAGCAAAAGAAACTGAAACTCGTCTAGAAAGAGATTATCTGGACCGATTAAACAGAAAAGAACTAGAGATCGCAGAATTAAAAAATAGTCTCAAACTAAAAGATTCTGAAAACTCTCTTGCAATTAAAGATGCAGTCAATGAGAAAGAAAAACAAATAGATTCTTTAACCAACAGATTAGAAAATAGTAAAAATGAATATTTAATAAAAGAAAAAAATATGAAAGAGAGCTATGAAGAAAAGTTAAAGAGTAAAGATGAACAGATATCATATTATAAAGATTTCAAAGCTAAACAGTCGACCAAAATGATCGGAGAATCCTTAGAACAGCACTGTAGCAATGAATTCAACAAACTCAGGCCACTGTTTACAAACTCTTATTTCGAAAAAGATAACGATGCAAGCTCTGGATCTAAAGGAGATTTCATTTTTAGGGACTACGATGACGATAACACAGAAATAGTTTCGATAATGTTCGAGATGAAAAACGAAGCAGATAAAACTGCGACTAAACATAAAAATGAAGATTTCTTTAAAGAATTAGATAAAGATCGAAAAGAGAAAAAATGCGAATACGCTGTTCTAGTTTCATTGTTAGAGATAGAAAACGACTACTATAATGACGGCATCGTCGACGTTTCTCACAAATATGAAAAAATGTACGTAATAAGGCCACAATTTTTCATTCCTCTCATAACGTTAATCCGAGGTCTCGCAATGAATTCGATAAAATACAAAAGAGAATTGCAACAGGTTAGAAACCAGAACATCGATATTTCTCATTTTGAGGAAAACATGAACAATTTTAAAGAAAGTTTCGGGCGAAATTATCGGCTTGCCAGTGACAAATTTAAGAAAGCCATCGAAGAGATCGATAAGACGATCGATCATCTTCAAAAGACTAAAGAGGCACTTCTTTCTAGCGAGAACAACCTTCGCATTGCAAACAATAAAGCCGAGGATCTAACTATCAAGAAGTTGACGCGCGGAAGTGAAACCATGGCTAACTTATTTAAAGAATTGAACGAAACAGATGAAGAGCAAGTTGATGCATAATGCACATCGAAAGTTTTAATATCTGTAGAAACTTATATAATTAATTAAAGAGGAGTTTACATATGAAATTACTAGAAAACATTTTTCTGATATTGACTATCTTAATACCACTATTTTTAATAGGACTAATGATATGTAAGATAAAAACTGTAAAAAAGAAAAAAACATATAGAAATCGTCTTTTGACTTTGGTGTTCCTTTCTGTCTGTATCAACGGAATAATATTCATGAGTTTAAGACTATATAACGAAAAGATCGAAAACAAACCGCCGGAGCACGAAAACAAAAACGAAAACAAAACAGATGAACCAGATAGAAATGACGATCCTAACCAAATAGACGATCCTTCTTCTGATCCATCAACGTCGACTACGACTACGACAACTACGACGACTAAAAAACCGACTACTGCCACGACCACTACAAAAAGCAACAATTCTACTACAGTCAGTGGAGGAGTAACGAGTAAAGGATTCAAAGTAGAAGTAATAGATGGAATAACCTATATAGACGGATATCTGGTGGTAAATAAGACATACTCATTACCATCCACCTATGTACCGACTGGGACTCACAAAAAGGTAAGTTCGGAGATTTGCCAGGAATGTATAGTCGAAGAAGCGTATGCAGCTTTTACCAAAATGAGAAACGACGCCTCATCAGCAGGATTAAACATTTGGATTCAGAGCGGTTATAGATCTTATTCCTATCAAGGTGGACTTTACAACAGCTACGTAAAAAGAAATGGCAAAGAGGCGGCCGACACCTTTTCAGCAAGACCAGGACACAGCGAGCATCAGTCAGGTTATGCTTTTGATTTAAATACGATCACAGATGCCTTTGCCAACACGAAAGAAGGAAAATGGGTAAACGAGAACTGCTATAAATATGGCTTTATACTACGATACCCTAAAGGAAAAGATGGAGAGACAGGCTATAAATATGAATCTTGGCATCTGAGATATGTCGGATTAGACTTGGCAAACAAACTTTACAATGCGGGAGACTGGATAACTATGGAAGCCTACTTTGGAATAACGAGTGAATACAGTAACTAAACTAATATTTAACTGCGATTAGAAATTTCGCAGTTTTCTTTTATAATTGAATTCAAGTTTGCTGATTATACTTGAATTATTTTGCTACATATTATATAATCTTTAATAGAATAAAGGGTGATGCAAAGTGGCCAAGATAACTGGATTATGTGCACATGAGATACTGGATTCGAGAGGAGACCCTACCGTATACTGTGAAATGGAAGTAGACGGTACTATTCTCGTAGATGCCAGCGTTCCGAGCGGTGCTTCAACTGGCGCTAGAGAAGCTTTAGAACTTCGTGATGGAGTTCAGAGCAGATATGACGGAAAAGGTGTTAAAAGAGCGATCACCAATATAAACGAAATTATCAAACCTGAAATAATGGGAATGGAATTAAATCAGAAAGCTATCGACGACAAGATGCGCAAGATGGACGGGACTTTCAACAAATCTGCATTAGGAGCAAACGCAATCTTAGCAGTTTCATTATGTACTATGAAAGCTCTCGCCAAATCTAACGGCAAAGAACTGTACGAATATTTGAGTGACGGTAGCATCTCTATGCCTATTGCGATGATGAATATCTTAAATGGTGGAAAACACGCTTCTAACGGCGTAGCTATTCAAGAGTTTATGATCGTCCCAACGGTCAAGACGATTCATGAAAGAGTTAGATGTGGTGCTGAAATATTCCATAAACTCGCCGAAATATTGAAGAAAAAAGGCTTAAATACAGGTCTTGGAGACGAGGGTGGTTATGCTCCGAAGCTAGTTAGCAGTACCGAAGCACTCGATCTCATAGTAGATGCGATAAGAAAAGCTGGTTACATACCCGGTAAAAACGTCTATATAGCGTTAGATATAGCAGCAGATTCCTTCTATGATAAAGAGACGAACTTATATAAGCTAGATAACGCTAAAATGAATAAAGACGGACTCCTTAATTATTATAAGTACATCGTAGAGAAATACCCGATCATCAGTATAGAAGATCCTTTTGAAGAGAACGATTTAGAATCACTTGCAAAAATGACAGAAGTTTTAAGCGAAAAAATCATGATAGTAGGAGACGACTATTTCGTGACAGATGCTGAGCTTTTAAAAAGCGCAATAAACGAGAAAGCTGCCAATGCAATCCTTTTAAAAGCTAATCAAATAGGTACGATAAGTGAGATGTTAGAAACGATCAAAGTAGCCAAAGATCACGGTTATAAAACTATTATAAGTCACCGAAGCGCAGAGACGATAGATACCTTCATAGCTGATATGGCTGTCGGCCTAAATCTCGGCTTTATAAAAACTGGTTCACTTTCTCGCGGAGAAAGAATAGGTAAGTATAATAGGCTCATGATAATTGAAGACAAACTGTTAGGAAAGAGTAAACTAGGTGATTAGATGGGAAAATTTGTACACGCTATAGGAAACGTTTTTTTGACTATCCTCATAATGCTTTTAATTGTCTACGGTTGGGCATTCATCGAAGTTAAGCTCCTATTAAAAAGTCAACCCGAATTATTTGGTTATGTCTTTTATCAACAGCAAGATGAAAGTATGTCGCCGAATTTTGAATCGACAGATGTAGTATTAGTAAAAAAGAACGTAGAATATCAAACGGGAGATATCGTCTTATATTTTGATAGCAATGATAGTCTTTATAAAGCTCAAGCAATCGTTGCCATGGATAATAAGACGATTACGACAAAATGTTCTATGTGTAACGAAAACAGCGAACCTATAAGCAAGGATAACATAGTAGGAAAAGCAGTAGGAAAAGTGCTCTTTATGGGAGCGATAATCCAGTTCTTCAAACAAAAAGCGGTGTTGATAGGTTTCGGTCTTATAGGAGTAGTATTATTAGTTATAAGCCAATACGTAGAGTTTAAGCCTAATAAAAAAGAAAAAGAAGAAAAAAAATCGTTGCAAAACTCAGATTAAACTGTTAAAATAAATAATGTCTTTCGAGACGTTATTATGGCCTGTTGGTGAAGCGGTCTAACACATAGCCCTCTCAAGGCTACATACATGGGTTCAAATCCCATACAGGTCACCAAAATGCAATCAAAGCCTTTATTTAAGGGCTTTTTACTTTGCAAAAATCTTGATTTTACATCGATAAACCTACATTTTGAGTTTAGGTAAAAAAATAGTTGAGAGAAAAAAATCAGAGAATGTGGAAAA
>CASRZA010000044.1 GCA_949439935.1 uncultured Bacilli bacterium | reverse complement strand
GAAACTATAAGATTCTTTAAAATTGTACAGAACAAATTCCATTTTGCGGCACATGGGAACACTGCAGCAGAAGTTATCTATAATCGTGCCGACTCCAATAAACCTTTTATGGGGCTTACGAACTTTAAAGGCGAGTTGCCAAGCATTAATGATATAGAAATTGCTAAAAATTATTTAACAGAAGAAGAACTTTTGATGTTAAACAATTTAGTTTCAGGATATTTTGATTTTGCTGAATTTCAAGCAATGAAACATAAACCTATGAGGATGAAAGATTATATTAATCAGTTAGATAAAATATTAGACTCTCTAGATGCTAATATTCTCTTAAATGCAGGTAAAATTAGTCATAAGGAAGCAATAGAAAAGGCAAAACTAGAATATGGAAAGTATCAGATAAAAGAACTTACTTCAATCGAAAAAGAGTATTTAAAATCTATTAATAAAATCAATGAAATTGCTGAAAAATTAAACAATAATTAATTAGTCATAATAAACATTGAATCTAATATGTTTGTATATTATGACATAGTCAGTTATAAACGAACATATCAATGTGAACTATTCATAACGTACATTCAAGCCACGTTGAATGTGTATGCGTGTTAAATAGGCGATAAACCCTTATAAATAAAGGGAAAATCAACTATTCAGTAGGAGTCAAAACAATGGTAAAAAAACGAGTAAATTATTAATATTTTTACTAATTTTTGAAAAAAATATTGTGTAGGTTGTCTGTGGAGAATATGTTTACGTCTACCACCCTAACTGGTATGTGTTGACTAATATAGCATATAAAAAAATGATATGGTGAGAAAAAATGAACAAAGATAGAATTAGATTTAGACAAAAAGATTATCATTTAAGTGAGATAGATAATTTTGAAAATATAAACTGGTGTATTGAAAAATATGGATGTGGTCCAACTTCAATAGCCAACATTCTAGTTAATTTAGGATTTGATATTGACCCAATATATGTAACTAAAAAAATATTATTTGACAAAAACGAAACCTTTGATGACACCTATCTTAGGAATAAAGGGATAAATGAGAAAGGATTATTATACTGTCTCGATAGATTGATTAAGGAAGATAATTACAATATAACTTATGAAATAGTTAAGATAAATTTTAATAATCCAGATGAACAAAAAACTAAAATTATAGATTTACTCAAACAAGGATATATGGCTATTATTCATGTGGGTCCCTCAGAAAGAAGTCCGTTGACTTTTTCGAAAAATGGGCACTATTTAGTAATTAGTGACATAGATGAAAATAATAATTTTTATGTAATTAATTCAAATGAAATTGGTGATAGACAAATTGGAAAAGCATTTGAGTATGATGAAATTATAAAAAATATTTATGGTAGAAAAGATTCATTTAATTTTCTATTCATAAGAAATATCTAAAAATGATATATTCATAATAAACATTATACCTAATGTGTTTGTATATTGAAGAATTTACAAAAATAAAAGATGTATACATAACAAACATATTGAACCATAAAGAAGTTGTAAAATGGGAGCATTGAAAGAGTAAATGGCAAAAAAGAAAAATGATGACGTCAGATAAAGAAGTAAATTGCATAAGAGATGAAATTGATAATTATAGATCAAATAAATAATAGGTTAGGAGAAAATAGATAATATGGGATATGAACCTGAATTAAAGTTTATTACAGAATTCAAACTAAGCAGAAACGGTATGTTGCTGGAATTGAAAAAGGAATTTAACATTATAAGACTGGCACTTACACAGATGGAAGAATTAGGAGCAGAATATAAAGAAATGCTTGATAGCATCGCAGTCATGCCTTTACGGAAAATTTTATTTGAAAATAAACAAAAACCGTTAATACTTGAGTTATGTCCTGATTTTAAAATGCCAGTTATTTCTGGAATTTCCTTTGAAGGTGATGATAAATTTCACTTCGAACTTGCGCCATATAGTTTTGGTAAAATGGAAAATTGGATAAACTTGGAAGAGTGGAAAAATCAAAGAATAGCTTACTTTGATAAAGATGTATCTGACATTCCTGACATTATTCCAAACGAGACTTTCCACTTAATTCTGAATAAACTAGAAAAACAAGAAAAACAAGAATTTCAACAGAAGTTCGAAAGCGTGCTGATTACATATAAAGGTGAACAGATAACAGGGTATAAAAGAATCAGTCCGGCAGAAGCTTCATCGAATCAAAGAATCTTTGAGCTGATGAAAAAAGCTGGATATTATGATTTGACAATATATAATTTTATTAAACATCTTTCTGACAAAAGAGGAGCCCATATAGATATGGGAATATCTCCATTGATTAAAAATATAAATGAAGCTAAAAGCCAGACATTTACGCCTATTATTTGCTTTGGGTTACAACTGATTTATGCTGCTAAAATGCAAATTCCAGAGCTTGAAGATTATTGGCTGGAGATGATTCATATAGTCAGAGAACAAGAAGAAGGATAGTATAATTAAAGTTTTCGAGACGATCAATTTTGACAATTCACTAAAATGGAGCGATTTGTTTAGTTGTACACGATTGAAATTTTGATACAGAAGTGAACGACTTAAGGAAAAACAAAAAAACAAATTAACTCTTGAAATTGTCAAATTTTGTACTATAATATTGATTATCAAGCATCAGAAGGTGAGGTGAAATAGTGAGAATACATCATCTCAGATTCGACATATGGTTATGTTTGGCTCTAAGTTTTCTTCTTTCGATGGGAGTAGAAAAATTAGTAGAGAAAAACTTTGCTAAAACATATGATAGTTATGTGGAAGACCACACTGTCGAAGACGGGGACGTCGGTGGAAAAGCAGGCGAGGATATAGTAAGAGCCGAAAACGTGGAAGACTTGCTAAATAATGACACCTTTACGATCGTCTCGAAAGGGATCAAATATATGAATCGCGGTGGTGGATACCACGGAAATTATTATTTACACGCGGTAACACTTCCATCTGGAGAAATCGTCGCAGCAATAATAAACCAAGACTCTGTAACAAAGACAGGTGAAACTATCTATGACGGAGATTCGATTTTACCAGTAGGAAAAATCGTCTATGAAGACCTCTCAAAAGATGAGGCGTTTATAAATCAAATAGAATACAAAGAACCCCTTACGAGGACGGATTTCTACATAGATATGTTAGGAACCGGTGGAAAATTGAACGAAGAAGATTACGTAGAACAGCCAAAATTGATCGCTGGAATTATAACTGTGATTGTCACTTTCCCAATATTTCATGCCATCGGTGCTAAGATAGGAATTTTCCCTTACTTCTATGCACCTAAAAATAAGAAAAAATCAGAATGGGAATAAAAAAAATAAAATTGAGGAGTAAATTAAGATGAAAACAAGTAATGAAACAAAAGTTAAAAAAATCAATATTTTATATTTGCTAGGATACATATTTGTACCAATTATCGTATGTGCAATATGTTTCTTCCTATCATATAAATTCTTTCCAAAAGGAACAATGGCAGTAATCTTACTGATGGGGCCTAGTTTACTATCGTTTATATGGTGGGTATTTGCCGGAAAATTTATATTTAAGAAAAAGCAGAAAGAATTCGAAAGCCTTTTAGATGAGAATAATTTTAAAAGAGAACACACTTTCTATGCCGAAGGTTGTACAACTATAATCGATAAGACAAACGGAGAGCTAGCTCTAATCTTCTTTTGGAATCCATTCGAAACATATAGAGTATCTTTGAAGAGAGTAGAAAGAGCTTGGGTCGATGATGGAAAGTCCGGCGCAGGAATATTCGCTGGAAGCGGAAGAGTAAGCTTTCTATTTACAGTAGATGGAATCAAAGTAAGAGTAAACACATTCACTTCTAACCAACGTTGGAGAATGGACAGTGAATACATCTTAACTGGAATCTCTAAAGCTGACATGATGGTTAAAATTATAGAAGAAGCTAAGACAAAGGCTAAATAATATGAACCTCTTTCAAAAGATAAAAAGCAAATTTAAAGACGACGTATGTGAAGGTTGTGGAGGAAAGTGCACAGAGACATTTAAACAACTATATATGTTAGATCAGACAGTTGGTCACTATGCGAGATACGAAAATCCTTCATACTACAAAAAGAACCTTTACAAAGTCGAAAAGAAAACAGACATTCCTTCAGGAGTCTATGCTTGTGGAATAACTGAGTACACCTGTCAAGAATGTCATAAAAAGTTAGTAAAACTTTCGATCTTTTTGCCTGTTCGCGATCAGGAGATGCACGAAACCCCTGTTTACTACAGAAACGGTGAGATGGACGATTTTATAAGATAATTGCATCGAAAATTTCAGGCATTTTTCTTTTTTATGGTATAATAACATTATGAAAGGAAAATGTGTTAAATGGGAGTACTTATCAATAAGAAAAGGTGTGACAACGCCGAGGAATGTCCGTGTATTTTAGGATGTCCTGCTAAAGCATTCTACTACGATAAAGAAAAAGAAACTGTCGCAGTGCACAACGAACTGTGCATCAATTGTCGTCGGTGTATGATAACTTGTGAAGCAGGAGTCGTCAAAGTTTATAGAAATGAAGAAGAATACAAAAAATTGAAAACAGAATATGACGACGATGCGATGACTGTCGAAGAGTTATTTCAAGATCGGTTCGGGGCAGTTTCAGTTGATCCAAAATACAAGTGTGATGTAAAAGAATTAGATAACCTAATCGCCGACGCCAACAAACCTCTTTTAATCGAATTCTATAATGAAAATGAAGCGACTTGCCTAGTCAACTCTGTGCCGATAAGAAAAATATTAGAAGCGTTAGAAAATAAAGTCTCTTATAGAAAAATCGTAGTCAAAGATTTATTGCAAATAGATAAATTCAGTATAATAGAATTACTTGCATTGATCTTAATCGACAAGAAAGAGATAGTATACAAACGCGAAGGATTCGTAAATGCACAAGATGAAAACGACTTATTAGATGAAATCAAAACATTTAATAGGAACACTAAATGGTAAGTTTAAAGTACGATCACTTTAAACTTTTTCTATTGAGAAGAAACCATATTTATGCTAAAATATATTTATAGAATAAAGAATGATAGGGTGAATAGTATGGATGAATTTGAAACAAGATTTGGACTCAAATACGACGATGCTGTCAGCAAGAACGATGCTATATACAAAGGACTAAAATACAGGATCACCGTCTTAAGCGAAATACTAATACGCCTGGAATACAGCGAATCGGGAACGTTCGAGGATAGACCTACTGAGCTCGCAAGGTTTAGAAACTTCGACGTTCCACGCGTCATCGTAACCGAAGACGAAAGAGTTCTAAATCTTCAAACGAAGTATTTTGAGTTGATATATACTAAAGAGGCCCCTTTTTATGGTCCAAAGTTTTCACCTGAACAAAATCTTAAAATAAAGCTTGTCGGTACAGATAAAATGTGGTACTTTACACAGGCTGAGGCCAGAAATTTTAAAGGTACATGCGTGAGCCTCGATGACAAAAACTCTATACCGAAATTAGAAAAAGGGCTATATAGTACCGATGGATTCGTTTCTCTAGACGATTCGAACAATCTCATTTTTAACAAAGACGGAAGCGTCGGAAAGAGAAGCGATTCGCGAATCGATACATATCTATTCATGTATAAAAAGGATTTCGGTTTTTGCTTAAAAGATTTTTATAGGCTCACAGGTTATCCTCCTCTCATTCCGAGATATGCCCTAGGAGTTTGGTGGAATAGAGATGACGATTACAGTGTCAATGAGATATATTCTCTTTTAGCTAAATTTAAAAAGTACGAAATACCGATAAACGTCTTTCTTTTGAACAATTGGAGTAAAAACGACGTCACATTCGACCAAGAGAAAATACCTAATCCCGAAAGTGTCATAAGAGAATTGCACGAAAATGATATCAGGTTCGGAGTAAGTCTCAAACTAGGTTCGATTCCCGTAACTAATAATGGAGTCCAAACGGAAGTACCTTTCAACGTCTACGATAAAACTTTCGTCGCTAACTATTTCGGCAACTACATTAAATCTCTAAATACGCAAGGAATCGATTTTTATTCGATAGACTATCGTGGAAAAGATCTCTATGCTCTTCGCATGATGAACTACTATTTTTACAACTACATGAACACAGAGCCAAATAAACGCGGGATGATCTTGTCTCGAAACGGCTTAGTAAACGCCCATCTATACCCGATCAACAACAGTGGAGAAACCATAGTCGATTGGAAGACTCTAAAGATGTTGCCAGAATTTAATTCGACGAGCAGTAACATAGGCGTTTCGTGGTGGAGCCACGCGATCGGAGGATTCAAAGACGGAATAGAAGACGACGAACTGTATACTAGGTACGTCCAACTTGGAACCTATAGTCCGATTTTTAGACTTAGTTCAGCCAAAGGAAAATATTATAAGAGAGAACCTTGGATGTGGGATGTAAAAACTCAGAAAGTCGTAAGAGACTATACGAATGTTCGTGAAAAATTGATTCCATATCTTTATAGCGAATCATATAAGTATTCCCGTACAGGACTTCCTATCATACAGCCTTTATATTATAGATATCCAGAGTTGTATGATGAACCTACCTATAAAAACGAATATTACTTCGGAACAGAACTCTTCATCGCGCCTATCACCGATAGAGAAGATCCAGTCATGAAAAGAACCGTTACTAAACTGTTTTTACCAAATGGAATGTGGTATGATTTTAAAACTGGTAAAAAGTTCCCCGGTGGGAAAAGGTACATATCGTTCTTCAAGTACGAAGATTATCCCGTATTTGCAAAACAAGGTGGAATCATACCTCTCGCTATCACAGACGATAACAAGAGAAACTTCACTGGTAACCCAGACCGCCTAGAGATACATATCTTCCCGGGAAAGAACAACAACTATAAACTCTATGAAGACGATGGAACTAGCAATGCCTACAAACAAGGTAATTTCATAACGACATCGATAGATTACAACTATCTTCCTAACAACTTTACTGTGATCATAAGGCCTCTCGAAGGAAAGAAAGGAATTATCCCTGCGAATCGAAGCTACAAAATAAGATTTCGAAATACGCGTTTTGCCGACGATGTCATAGTCTATATAGGAACTCAAAGAGTTCAAGTAAAGATGTATCTAGACGATCAAGACTTCATAATCGAGATACCTTATGTCAGTACAGAAGAACAGCTGAGCATTAACTGTAAAGGAAGAGACATCGAAATAGATGCTGTTCGTCTCATAAACGAAGATGTAGATACGATCATAAGCGACTTGAAGATTCCGACCAAATTAAAAGAAAAAGTTGCTGAGATCATGTTCAGTGATGATGACATCAAAAAGAAGCGTATTGCTATAAGAAAATTAGCCGCTCAAGGGTTAGGAGAAATTTTTATAAAAATGTTCTTAAAACTACTTGAATATATCGCCGAATTTTAATATAATAGGCTTATCTTACAGGTGAATTTGGAGTATTAACGTAACCTTATCTTTCTAAAGAGAAGAGTCGGTCGGTGAAAGACTTAAAGAAAAGAACGCGAACTTGCCAAAGGATGTAAAGAAGGACTTGTCCCCATAGAGACAATAGAGAAAAAATTAAGGTGGTACCACGACAAGTTCGTCCTTTGGATGTGTTTGTCGTTTTTTTTAGGAGATGATTAAATGGACAGATTGATTTTGTTCTTATTCTGTTTTGCTTTTTGTTTTCTCGGTAGATTGACGTTATATCTAATGAGTCGACTGAGAAAAAAGAAGAAAAAAAATAAGACTGGGATCGCAGTTGAAATGAGATATTTGATGACTAAGTTTAAACTTAGTGAGAAAAAGGTAGATAGAAAGTCTCTCGCGGCGATCATAAGTTTCATCGATGCCGTGATAATTTCGACTACTTTGATAATAGTCGTCTCTGTGACAGAGAACATGGTGTTAGAGATGCTTTTAGGACTGATCATAGTGATAGCTTTGATATATGTATCTTATGAAATTTTAGGAAGAATTTTAATTAGGAAAGGTTTTGATAAAGATGAATTATAATTTTACAGAGATCGAAAAAAAATGGCAAGAAAGATGGGAGAAAAATTGTTCGTTTAAAGCCCAAAATGGAGGAGAAAAAGAAAAATACTATATTTTAGTTGAATTCCCTTATCCGAGTGGCAGTGGCTTGCACGTAGGACACGTGAGAAGTTACACGGCATTAGATTCACTCGCAAGACTAAAACGTTCACAAGGATACAATGTTCTGTTTCCTATGGGATGGGACGCCTTTGGAGCTCCAGCAGAACAATATGCAATCAAGAATCACGTATATCCAGCTAATATGGTTTCAGATTGCATCGCTACTTTCAAAGCTCAAATCAAATCAATAGGATCTTCTTTCGACTGGTCTAGAGAATTCTCTACTACTGACCCCGATTATTACAAATGGACTCAATGGCAATTTTTACAGTTCTACAAAGCAGGTCTTGCCTACAAAGACGAAAAAGAGATCAACTGGTGTCAAAAGTGTAAAACTGGACTTTCTAACGAAGATGCTGCTGGGGGAGTATGTGAACGTTGTGGAAGCGAAACGACGAAGAAACTTAAAAATCAGTGGATGCTCAAGATGAGTGCTTATGCCGACAGCCTAATCGAAGGTTTAAAAGATACAGAATTCTTAGAAAAGATCAAGACGGCCCAGATCAATTGGATAGGAAAAAGCGTCGGAGCAGAGGTCGATTTTAAGCTTAAAGATACTGAAGATACACTTACAGTATTTACGACGAGATGTGATACTTTATTTGGTGTCACTGCGATGGTTCTCTCTCCTGAACATTCTTTATTAGAAAAATATAAAGACAGAATTTCGAACTATGAAGAAGTACAAAAATATCAGGAAGCAGCGAAAAAGAAAAGCGAAATTGAAAGAACGGATATGACCAAAGAAAAGACGGGTGTCAAAGTCGAGGGGCTTAAAGCTATCAATCCCGTAAATGATGAAGAAATAGAGATATGGATTTCAGACTATGTCCTTGCAGGATACGGCACAGGAGCGATCATGACAGTTCCTGCCCACGACGACAGAGACTACGATTTTGCTAAGAAATACAACATTCCGATCAAACAAGTTATAGCAAAGAATATTGTCGGAACAGGAGACTCGGCTATTAAAGAAGACAAACCATTTACAGATAGAGAAGTTGTAATAGCAGCTATAAAACATCCTGAAGAGGATAAATATCTATGTGTCAAAAATAAGAAGTTTGAATGGATAAACTTCGTCATTGGTGGAATAGAAAATGGGGAATCTGTCCTCGAAGCCGCCCAAAGAGAGATAACAGAAGAGACAGGATATACTGATATCGAAATCGAAAAAGAATTACCATTCATTTATTTCGATAACTTCTTTGCAAGACATAAAGATGTAAATAGACATATAACTTGCCATACAGTTGTCGGCAAACTCAAAAGCTTAAACATCATAGAAAGATCAAAAGAAGAGAGCGACCTTCAAGAAGTCATGTGGGTAACCAAAGATGAACTCATCGAAACATTGAATACAGAAGCACACAGATATGATGCCAAAAGAGTATTAGAAGATAGAGAAGTTTATACGGAAGATGGTGTCCACGTAAATTCTGGTTTCTTAGACGGCTTAAATAAAGAAGATGCTATTGAAAAGATGCTTGAATTCTTAGAAGAAAACAAATGTGGAAGAAAAACGACAAATTATAGATTACAGGATTGGATTTTCTCACGCCAACGCTTCTGGGGAGAACCTATCCCGATGGTATTCTGTGAAAAGTGCGGTTGGGTTCCGGTTCCTGAGTCAGAGCTTCCAGTTATACTTCCTGACGTTCCTTCGTATGAACCGACAGATAATGGCGAAAGTCCACTATCGACAGTAGAGGAATGGGTAAATACTACTTGCCCAACCTGTGGAGGACACGCCACGCGCGAAACTGATACGATGCCTAACTGGGCAGGTTCGAGTTGGTACTGGATACGGTATATGGACGCCGATTATAAAGAGGGTATCGCAAGCATGGAAGCCATGAAATACTGGGGACAAGTAGATCTTTATAATGGTGGAATGGAACATGCGACTAGACACCTTTTGTACGCAAGATTCTGGAATCAGTTCCTCTATGACCAAGGTATAGTTCCAGTTAGAGAACCTTTTAAAAAGCGCGTCGCACATGGCATGATACTCGGAGAAAACAATGAAAAGATGAGCAAAAGCAAAGGAAACGTCGTCAATCCAGATGACATGGTTAAAAATTATGGAGCAGATGCTTTACGTACATACGAACTGTTTATAGGAGATTATACGAAGGATGCTGCCTGGAGTGAAAATGGTCTTAAAGGGTGTAAAAAATTCTTAGATAGAATTTACAGATTGCAAAATAAGTTGAATAGCGAAGAAGAATATTCGAAAGAATTAGAAAGCGAAATTCACAAGACTATTAAAAAGGTAACAGACGATATTGAAACAATGAATTATAATACTGCTGTCTCTGCGTTGATGATACTTTTAAATTCTTTTGATAAACAGAGTAGCATTTCGAGAAAAGATTATCGCACTATTTTACATCTATTGAATCCGATCGCTCCACACATAACTGAAGAGCTTAACGAAATCTGTGGTTTAGGAGAAGAATTCACAAAGAGCACTTGGCCAGCATATGACGAAAGTAAAATGGTTACTGCTTCGTATGAAATAGGAGTTCAAATAAACGGAAAGCTGCGTGCTAGTATTCTAGTTTCAGCCGACGAAGCAGAAGAGTCTATCAAAGAGAAAGCTTTCGAGAATGAGAATGTTAAGAGATATATCGAAGGCAAAGAAATAGTAAAGACTATCATAATACCGAATAGAATTGTAAGTATAGTTATAAAATAAATACTGTTGTCAGATTTACAATTGTGGAAAAAAATTAATTGACAAAAATTAAAATATAAAGTATTATTAGTACAGCATGATGTAATGTCATGCGGGTTGTATTCCATGATCCTTATATGGAATGCAATCAACCAAAACCCCCTGAAGAGTAGAACGATTAAAAGTTCTGCTCATTTTTTTGGCTTAAAATAAGGGTTTGTAAAATTTAACATTATATATTTTGTCCTTTCAACTACCAACTAACTACCAAAATCAACTATTGTAGGTTGAGGACAAGTTAGTTTATTTATAGTATTTACAGCATCGCTAAGTTTATCTTTGAACATGTGAGTGTAAGTATCTAGAGTTTCTTCAATGGATGCATGACCTAAGAATTGAGATACAACTGCTATATTAGCATTGTTATTGATTAGTAATGATGCACAACTGTGTCTAAAATCATGTAACCTTATTCTTTTGATATTAGCATCTCTAGCAATTTCTATATTCTTATGCCTCATTTTATAGAAGGTTATAGGAATGAAATTTCCGAATATAAACCATTCTTCATTAAACTCAGCAAATTGTTTTTGTTCTTCATATAATTGTTTTAAATCTCTAAAAAGAATTTCAGCAATAGGTAAGATCCTGTTGCTTTTTTGTGTTTTAGGTTTTGTTAATTCGTAATGTGTGCTATTTTCAGAACCATGTGTTACTGCTTGTTTTGTAACTGATAATCTTTTATCAATCCAATTAACATCTTTCCATTGCAAGCCTCTAGCTGCACCTCTACGAAGTCCACAATAATATAAAGTTTCATACATACATTTAATCTGTAGGTTAGGTGCAGAAGATATAAATTGATTAAATTCTTCTAAAGTGTAAAAGTCCATTTCTTTCTTTATATCTGATGCCGAAGTAAAAGGCTCCATTCGACCATAAAACTTATTCATATTGAATCCATAAGTCTTAACAGCCCAAT
>CASRZA010000043.1 GCA_949439935.1 uncultured Bacilli bacterium | reverse complement strand
GAAATTCTTTTGAACTCGATATTTGATAGTTGCCTTCTTCATCTTGGACGTACATTGCGATCATTTCTTTTTTATTTTGATCGTTTTCAATGTCATTAGGTTTATTCAATAAATTATAAGTTAAACTTCCTATTATAACTACTCCTAAGCCTCCCAAAAAAATCAGCTTTTTCTTAAATTTTTGCATGTTAAAAGGTCCTACTTTCTATATATCCGGACCTTGTGTTTATCCGGACCTTGTGTTTATCCGGACCTTGTGTTTATCCGGACCTTGTCTACTCTTAAATTCTAACCCTACGGGTACCTTCTTGTCAAGACTTTTTTAGACAAGTTTTACACGCACACAAAATACCAATTTTGAACATATAAAAAATGCCACTTTTTCCTTTTAGATAGGGCATTTGGCAAGGTTTTGAAAGTGTGTTTTAATAAGGAACTAGAACGCGAAGATTAGTCGATCGTTTTTCCTAACTATAACTCATTCAGGGGAGTATTTTGGTTATTGATGATCCTATATTTGGATATGAAGGCAACCTAAGTTAGGAGAAAGAATTTATGAAACTATCCATAGATTTTGACGGTTTGTTCTGGGGACTCGTTGCACTTGCCGTCGTTATCATTTTATTAAGGTAAACTGATAAGGGAACAAAAAACACGACTAAGACCTTGAAATCTTAGACGTGAATCTCTATATAGGAGAAACACGACTTTGAAGTTTCGCGTTCTCTTAATTAAAATTATATATCATTTATCAATATTTTTCAAACTTATTCGTTCAAAGTGTATGGATTTTGTAAAGTTCCGTCTCCTTAGAATAGTTTGAATTGAACTTGTAAGGCGAGAACGACCAATACCATGAATTTTTGTGTTTTATCCAGGCCTTCTCTACTTTTAAATTCTAACCTTAACGGGTTCGCTTTGCCAAGTCTTTTTGTCATAATTTTTTTGAATAATCATCTTGTTCTTTGTCCATACTCGCTTTAAATAAAATCAACATTTCTCTTAAATTTGCTAATGAGCTTATAACGTTTTGTCTTAATTCGTCATCTGTTGACACTTTTGCAACTGTTTTAACGAGTCCATACTTCATTGTTTCTTTTAAAAATTTAGGTGCAAGCCTTATTGAATCAACTATTATTCCTTTACAATCTCTTAAACTTCTTTTTATCATAAATTCAACAACTTGTTCTTGTAATAGATCTTTAGCAGTCATTCTATTATCAGAAAATCCACTTATTCCATTTAAACAAACAAAAGCTTTAGCTGCACTAAATAAAAAATCTGGAGGATCTATTTCGCAAACTAAGCAAGCATTAATTACATCCACAAAATAATGGGTAATATCCTTTGTTATTACATCTTTGCAATAATTTTTACAAAAGTTTCTAAGAGTTTCTTTTTGCTTTTCATTTAAGTTGCCAAATTCGATAAGATTATCATATAATTTTTCATATTCGCCGGAATAGGCAGCTAGAAATAGTCTTCTCATTAGCTCAGCATCACTTTTACTTAAAACACATAATAAGCCCATATCTAAAAAGCAAATATTATTTTCATCATCTAAACAAATGTTACCACTATGAGGATCTCCATGAAACACCACTTGTTTATCATTAAGAAGCGCATAAAAACTTGATTTTATATAACTATTCAAGGCTTCCATTATTCTAGCTTTGTTTGCTTCTGTAAGATCCATTTTATTAATCGTCGGCGTTTTTATATACTCCATAACGATTACATTATCGGTAGAAAACTCTCGATAAACTTTAGGCACTTTTATTCTTTTTGTTCCATCAACCTTACCATTAACACTGTCAGCAAAACTTTGATATGCGTGAATATTTTTTATTTCATGTTTAAAATCTATTTCTTCTTTAATCCATTTGAAATATAAATCTAAAGCATGATTTCCGCCAGAAAAATTGCCAAATTTAATAAATGGTCCAAATCTAAGCATAAGTCTTCTTATTTGCTCAATATCTTCATCTACTTTGCTAGTTATATCTCTTCTTTTTATCTTTATAACTACTACTTCTCCAGTTTTAAGAATAGCTTTATGAACTTGTGATACTGATGCCGAACCAATCGGTTCATGTTCGATAAATTCGAATATATCGCTTAGTTCTTCACCATATTCTTGCTTTAGCATTTTTTCGATCGCTTCATAACTAATTGTTTTAGACTCATCACAAATACTTGATAACATCTTTCTATCTTCTTCGGTAAACAAATTTCCGTAGTTTTGCGTTGCCAACATTTGTGCTAGTTTTATATAAACAATTCCCATGTTTTCTGCAAATTCTTTTATAACTATACCTGTATTTTTTCTAAGTATAAACTTTTTAAATAATAATTTAATAAATTCTATGTATAACTTCATATTTTCACTCTAATCATAATGGATATTTAAAAATTTTTCATAATATAATCATTTTTATTTTCAATAGTAATTTTGCAATTTTCTACACATTTTACCAGCGTACTCTTGTGGGATATATCTTCATCAGGAATACGATCGCTAAAATGGATTTAAAGTCCGATTAATATTTTACCATAAAATCGGTTTTATTTAAATCGGTTTATTTGAATGCGAAAAAAAACAGACTACTTTTTGAATCTGTTCATTTCCCTCATCATCTGGTTAATCTGTTTTTGACTAGGCTTGCGGCCCATCCCACTCATTAGAGTTTCGATCATCTTTTCGTTGATCGGTGGGTTTTCGGTCATATACTTCTTCATCAGGTGTCTAGCTAGGAAGAATCCGATTACTAAACCTATGATGAGACCTAATAAGATCAATAAAATATCTTGTAACATGCAGTGTCATCTCCTTGAATGTATTATACAATATAGCTGCCATTATGACAACCAAAAGTAATCTTTGGAAGAAAAGTCGATGACAAACAAGTTTGGGAAGACTTTAAGTGTTTTAAAAAAGGTAGGATAGTCTCCCGTACTTTTAAGCTTTAGATACGTCCTATGGATCGTTAATTTGGAAGATTCATCTGTGTAATAATTATTGATGATGTGAGAGTTGTTGAACTTCGTATAGTAATCAGAATCTCTTAAGAGATTGAAAATAGAAAGGTTTAAAGCTCTCACATCGTTCTTGTCACAGACTTCGTCATAAAGACGGGTTGCAAGTGGAAGATCTCTTCTGTCCATAGAATGAATATTATCCAAAGCGAGAAACAGATTATATGGACTATTTTTAGTCAATATTTTAAATTCTTTTGTAATTTTAAATATATAAAATGTCCTCATGTTTGTCACCGTGTATAGCATACCACTTTTCTCTGTCGAAATTTGTAAAACGATGACTGTGAAGTTAATTTTTTTCTTTTTGTTCTAAAATCATCTTTTTTGGAAGATTGTCTGAGGAAGGACTGCTGTCAGTAGTGGTCTCTTTATCGATAATATATTTATCTTCGGGGTAAGTTTTCTGCAAAATTTCTAACGCTTCATTTTGCGCTTCTTTGCCATAAGAGTCATTCATTTCGTCATAATTGGGCGCAGAAAAATAGCTTCTAAAATAGTCTTTTAAATATTCTACTAATTCATCGGCATTTGATATTCTGAAACTGAGAGTAGTATCGCTGCAGATCTTCATATTCTTTACTCTACTGTCTGTAAGCGTTACGATTTCTCCATTAAGAATTATACCTATGCTAGGATTCGTCGGATCGACTGCTAGTTTGATCTCGGTGTCTGGTATCGTTATGCACGATACAGCGTGATTGCCTATTCTATGTTTCAGATAGTCTTGCAAGACTTCGCCTAATATACCTCGATCGGCAGCGCTTGTGCTCGAAGTGTTCTCTGGATCATTGTCGAGAATATCGCGATCTGTATTATTTACAGAAACCTCTTCCATGTAGACGTATAAATTATAAGCATTATATTTTGGATTTATGGCGTTCATTCTAGCAGTAAAATCGTCAGACATATGCTTACAATTTCCTCGACCAAGCTTGTATAACGCTAGCCTAAAATATGCCGGATTATTCACGTAGCCATCGACATTTAGAGAATAACCGTCGATATTATTCCACATGTCGTCGATAACCTTTACAATCGTCTCTAAATCGCTTAAGCCTAGTCCTTTTATGTAGTCAGCATAGGCTTTAACCGATTTATCATAGTCTTCGAGGTATTTATCGAGTTCGACTAAATCATAGCCTTGGTCTTCAAGATCTGTAGAAAGTCGACTCAAAGAGTATACGATCAGGCTTGAAAGTGCTATATTGCCCAAAAGACCTGTAACGGCAATAGTTATTATTGCACTTATTAAATTCTGTTTAAATTTTGGAGACACGATAAGTATAGGTGCCTTTCCTAATTCGTTTTTTATATCTTGTCTTTTTATGTAAGGCAACAAAATACTGTAGACTTTGTTTCCATATTTTTCGTATAGATGATAATATTTTTGTTCAATCATAAGTATATATATATCTCGAACTTGAATAGTGACGGGAGTGTATCTTTTATATGTGTCAGATCCAAAATAGTAATATATTTTATCATATAATGAATTTTCGACTAAAAAGTGAAGTATGAGACTTTCTGTCGTGTTTATGTTATCATTTTCTGGTAACCCTACGCGTTGAAAATACATATCTATAGATTCTAAATGTCTTTGTACTAAGTTCATACGAACATCCCCTTAAATGTGCAACTATACTATCATATATTTGGGGGTTATACAAGTTAAAAAGACTCATAACAAGTCTTCAAATTCTTCTTGTATTAATTTACTTTCGAAGTTTATCGAGTAAAATTCCTATATTTGATCCTATGCTGTCTTTAAGTCCTATTAGATCCTCACAATAATGTTTTTCTTTTTCGATTGCAAAATTTACCCTATTTATAAAAGTTTTAAATTTTAGTTTAGTTTTACTGTGTCCTGTGAATTCGATAAGTTTTTTCTCAGAATACTTTCTAGATTTTAGGCTTGATCCTACTCTTTTATTCTCCTTTAATTTTTGAAAATCTAAAGTATCAAATTGTTCAAAGTGCATAAGTAGCCAAACTTCAAAACATGGATTACTAACGTATAGGTCTATTTTATTTTCTTTACATTCCTTTACTAAATTGTAATATTGTTCGTCTTTAAAACTTTTACTATCCCTATCTACTATCAAGTTTATAGTGTCGATGTATTCATTAAAATCTAAAAGCACTCTTTGATTTTTTATATAATCATTTATTTTATCTGCCAAATCATTAAATACATCGTCTTTATAAATATCTACAATTACATTAGGAATATCTTCGTATTCTATGACAGAATTTGAGTAGTCTTTTATATAATCCTGTGCTTGTGATAAAAGATCTTTTGAACTCTCTATAGGCATTTCGCATGTGAGATAATCTTTTAGTCGTTTTAAAAGTTCTTCTTTGCTCATTCCATCTAATTCACTGTTTTTCTGAATCTCTTTTGCCATTTTTAAAGCAAAGTTTGGATGGCTATTCGACGATTCTTCTATACTTCTTAAAACACTTATGATAGAAATATTTTGATTTATCGATAAAGATTTTCTATTCGAAATGATTCCCTCAAAATACATCGGTTCTGTAATTTCACCTTCATATATTAGAAAATACTTCGGTCTTTCTTGTAAAGTTTCATCTGGCCTTTTTGCAAAATCGCTATTCGTCGTTATTCTCATCGTCGTACTCCCAATCGCTAACAAATTTAGGTATAGCTCCAAATCGACCATCGAGATATGCCTTGTCGATTTTTCTATCAAATCTAGCAAAATCTTTAAATTGTTCTAGAGAATATAATTTTGAAGCATCATCATTGTCTTTTTCTACAAACCAAATTTCATCGCGTCTCAAGAGATCAAAATCTAGTAATCTGGATTCATGTGTGGTAATTATCAACTGAACATTTTTTTCACTTACTAAGCTTAGAAAGTTTTTAATAAATTCTTTAGTAAGCGACGGATGAAGACTTCTATCTATTTCATCTATCACAAACACTTTATTATCGGATAGCAAAACGTCTAGTAGCTCCAGAATTCTTATCGTTCCATCGGATTCTTCATATGTATCGAAGTATTCGTTTGAATTTTGATGTCTTAATTTGATCGCTTTTATCTTTAGTTCTTTGGAGTTTAATTCATTCATTATAGTATATATTGAATTTCCTATCCTTAAAGTCATGTCGAAATCTTTTTTTCTATTCGCCTCGATTTCACTCATCAATTTATTATATTGACTTATATTCAGTTTTTCTTTAATATCGTTTAATGTCGTGTCGACTTCGATCAATTCTTCGATGTTGATACCTAATTTTTTCATGATACTTTTTATGTCATTTTTATATTCAGAAAAATAATTAAATTGAATGTCTCTATCGCTTCCTGGCATAATTACTTGCAGATCGTGCGATAAAAAATAAGATATAGATATAAAGTCGCCGAGTTCTTCACTTACCTTTTTGGCCATGATCATCCTTCTAGTCATCTCGGTCAATAAGAGCTCACTTTTGTTGTTTTTCATGTCCGATAAGCATACTTCGAATTTTTGAGCATCTTCTTTATTTTTAACTTTTAAATCTGTCGTAATACTTTGTTTTTGGCAATCGCGTTCAAAGATTTTAACCATTTTTGTCTTTGACATATCTAATAACCATTCCGATACTATTTCTTGACGACTCAAATTAACTTCGAATCCATAAGAAAAAAGCTTATCGTCGACTGCGATTTCATATTCAAAATAAGTTGGTGAATTCTTTCTATTAGATATTAATCGAAAATACTGATCCACCATGGAATTATTTAATCCATATAAAATTAACTCCCTACTAAAATTTATTGCACGAATGAGGTTGGATTTTCCCGACGCATTTGCGCCATATATAGCACTGAATTTCAATAATTTTAAATCTTCCTTTTCGGCAATATGATCTATAAAGCTTCTCGTCTTTCCCGCTACCATTGAAAAGTGTTGTAGTGAATCGAACGATCTAAAATTTTTAACTTTGAATCCAATCAACATAATGATCATCTCTTTTCTGCTATGATTATATAATATTATTTCTCATTTGAGAATAATATTATACATCATTTACATAATTTTGCAAGAGTTTGTACGATTTTTTCACATTTGCATCAAAAAAAAGACTCATAACAAGTCTTCAAATTTTTTCTCATCTTTTTCGATAGTTAATACTTCTTCATTGCGAATAGCATCTTTTATGAGCGATTCAAAATCTATCATTTTTTCATATTCGAGGCATTTTTCTAATTCTGGGTTGATGACTGGGTGATCTGGCACGAATATGGTGCAGCAATCTTCGAATGGAAGAATGCTCGTTTCGTAAGTTCCGATCTTTTTCGATATGTCGATTATTTCCAGTTTATCTAAACATGCGACTGGTCTAATTACTGGCATTCTGACAACTTCGTTGATGACTGCCATGCTCGTGAGAGTTTGACTCGCGACTTGACCAATCGATTCTCCGTTTATGATGATTTTGGCATTATTTTTATGCGCGATGCGTTCAGATATCCTGTACATCATTCGACGCATTATCGTTATTAAGTACTCGTGTGGTATGTTTTTATAGATAGCTTCTTGTATTTCAGTAAAGTTTATCACGTGCAGACGGATATAGCCAGAATAATTCGCTAATAATCTCGTCAAGCTTTTAACTTTGTCTTTAGCTGCTTCGCTCGTATGAGGAGGACTCTCAAAGTAGATCCCTTCTATTCTCACTCCCCTTTTCATAGATAAAAAGCCTGCGACAGGAGAGTCGATGCCACCTGATAACATGAGCATTCCTTTACCTTGAACTCCCACTGGATAACCGTGTAAGCCAGGAGTACTTTCGAAATAGATGTACGACTTATTTGAACGGATTTCTACGTCTATTAGAGTTTCAGGATCGTGGACATCCACTTTAGAAGATGCTGCATTTTTGAGCACTACTCCTCCTAGTATTTTGCTTATTTCCATACTCGTCAAGGGATAAGCCTTGAAACTTCGTTTGGTTCGAACTTTAAAGGAGCCTATTTCTTTATCAGTAACTAACGATTTTAAATTTTCCTTGATGTCTTCGATTTCGATCGAATCGTATTCATATCCTTCGACGATCTCATGGATGCCGAATACGTACTTAAGTCTATCACGAACTTCGTCTAAAGTTTCACTCGATATGAACATACGTCCATTGTCGTATTCGATTTTGAAATCTAAATCCGTTAAGGCTACTTCGATGTTCTTTTTAAGAGTCTTTATGAAAAATTTGATGTTTCCCTTTTTGGTTGTCAATTCTCCATATTTTATAATTATAAGTTTATTCATTTTCATCACCAAGTTCTAAGAGCTTATTATACACTATATCGAACGAATATAGAAATTTATTTAAGTCGTCGAAGCTTGTAAGATGTGAAAGACTTATTCGAATAGAGGTATTTGCGCGTTTTTCGTCGTCATAGACAGCTATGATCGTAGAGCTTGGACCGCCTTTTGAGCACGCCGTATTCGTACCGACGTATATGTCTCTTTTTTCTAACGCATGGATGAAAGTTTCTGGGCGAATAGACATCAAACTCAAATTGAAGATGTGTGGAATAGAATAATTCGTTTTGTTTATCATTATCTTAGGATATTTAGCGATGGTACTCGTAAGTTTATCGTTTAGCATTTTGACTACGCTTTCATTTTTTGTCTCATTTGTAATCGCGAGTCTTATGGCTTTAGAAAAAGCAACTACTAGAGGAAGGCAAGGAGTCCCACTTCTAAGCGAATCTTTTTCTCCTTTGATCAAGGACTCGATGTTGATCTTTTCACTTTTGTATAACATCCCTATTCCTTTTGGACCATATATTTTGTGACTGGAGAGTGTAGCCATGTCGGCATCGTGCATGTTTATATTCACTTTTCCGATCGCTTGGGTCATATCGGAGTGTAATATAGTTGCCTCATTTTGTTTTTTGATTATTTGACGGATAGTCTTGAGAGGTTGTCTTATACCCATCTCACTATTCACGGCGACTATACTTACTAAAATAGTATCATCTTTTATCTTCGATCTTAAATCTTCGAAGTCGATTAGACCTTCTTTTGTATTTTCTACATAAGTGATCGTAAATCCTAGAGTTTTAAGATAATCGCATATGACGTATACCGAAGGATGTTCGAGGCGCGAGACGACGATGTTCTTGCCTTTTTTCATGTTCTTTATAGCGTATCCGATTATAGCTAGATTATTCGCTTCGGTCGAACCACTAGTATATATAATTTCGTTTTCATTTATGTTTAAAACTTCACTTATCTGCTTGGTTGCGCTCTCTAACAATTCATGAGATCTAGTTCCAAGAGAATGGAGAGAATTGGGATTTCCAATGTACTCTTTTGTCACTTTGATATAACTATCTAATACTTCTTTACTGACTGGAGTAGTTGCCGAATAATCTAAATATATCATATAAAACTCACCTACTTTATTAGTATATCACACCTAAGATTTATTACAAAGATTTTTTTGTTATAAGCCTAAAAAAATTAGATATGTTCATCTAATTTTGGGGCATCATTACATGCGTTTTTGATTTCTCTACGTTTTCTAAAATTTATGGTTGTTCACCTGTTAATTTTATTTTCAATGAGAGACTCTCCTGTCATAGAGATCGGTTTTTCTAAGTGTAAGAGTTCTAGCATTGTCGGTGCGATGTCTGAAAGCCGTCCGTCGCGAAGAGAAAAGCCATTTTTAGTAATTATGAATGGCACGCGACTGGTCGTATGTGATGTAACCGGTTTATGTTCTTCGTCCCACATCATGTCAGAGTTTCCATGATCGGCAGTCACTATTAAAGTTCCGTCCTTCTCTTCTATCTTTTGAAATAAGCGAGATAGACAACCATCTAGAAATTCGATAGCTTCTTTAGTGGCCTCGTAATTGCCCGTGTGACCTACCATATCTCCGTTCGCATAATTAAGTATTACGACGTCGTATACATCTTTGTCGAGTTCGCCGATCAACACGTCTGTCACTTCCTGGGCACTCATCTGAGGTTTCAAGTCGTAAGTAGCAACTTTAGGAGAAGGGATGAGTATTTTTTTCTCTTTTGACAGCTCTTCTTCTATTCCCCCATCGTAAAAGTATGTGACGTGTGCATATTTTTCTGTCTCGGCGATCCTCAACTGAGAAAGGCCATGCTCGCTTAAATATTTTCCCATCGTATCAGAGAGGTCAGGGTTATCGAAAACGTGAGGGCATTTTACGGTATTCGTGACTGGTAGCATCGTTAAAACCTGTAGATTTTCGACGTCCTTAGTTTTTAATGGACTCATAAGTGGATCGGTTAAAGCAGTGAAAAGTTCTCTCAATCTATCTCGTCTAAAATTAAACGTCAATATGGCGTCCCCATCTTCTATTTGGCATGGAGAAATGATAGAAGGCATTACAAATTCATCAGTTCGACTTTCTCGGTAGTTTTCTTCTATAGCTTCTCGCACACTCGTGTATCTAGGTCCCTCGCCTTTAACTATCGCATCGTAAGCAGGCTGAACCCTGTCGTAGTTGTCGTCTCTATCCATCGCATAATAGCGGCCGCTTACTGTTGCAATAGTACCAAAGCCTACTTCCTCGATCTTTTTTTCTAACATCTCGACATATTTAAGTGCACTTTTAGGTGCCGTGTCGCGTCCATCTAAAAATAAATGATAGTATACGTTTTCTATTCCTTTGGATGCGAATATATCTATCAATCCGAGTAGATGATCTATATGTGAATGTACCCCTCCGTCCGACAGCAAACCCATAACGTGGAGGACAGTCTTATTTGCCTTCACCGAATTTATGACTTTTATTAATTCTTCGTTCTCAAATAGACTATTATCTTGTAAACTGCGATTTATCAACTCTAGAGGTTGGTAGACTATGCGACCTGCACCGATGTTCATGTGACCTACTTCGCTGTTGCCCATCTGACCGGTAGGCAATCCGACGTCTACTCCACTCGCTTCGAGCAAACAATGAGGATATTTTTGCCAAAGTTCGTCGAAGATAGGTTTGTGAGCATTTTTAAAAGCGTTTCCATCTGAATTCTCTCTCATGCCACATCCGTCTAATATACATAATACTAAAGGTTTTTTCATAATGTTTCTGGCCTACTTTCTATAATTAGTATAACACTTATATGTGTTTTTGTACAAAGAAAAAACTCTAAAGAGAGTTTAATCGTTCTTGGGATACTATGCTAACTTGCGTTTTTTTCTCGATATTAGATTCGTAAGTAAAATAAACACAAATGAGAATGATAAGAGTACCACGATGTTCGTCAAAAAAGGTGTTAAGGAATTTATGTCGAACTTTTCTAAACTTTTGATCATTTCATTCGAACTGATGAACCAATATGACGGAAGAATGTGAGCAATAGATAGGACGCTTTTTGGAAGAAAACTCATCGGGACGAACGATCCACATAGGAAACTGCTGCCTAATGCTATGACGTTTACTATGCCACTTACGGCTTCTTTGTTGGAAATGAGATTTCCTAAGAGAAGAGCTATAGTAAGCGAACAAAATGTGAAAACGAAAGAGTTCGCCATCAGTAGCAATCCATTGACTTCGAACATGATATCTCCTACTAAGATAATGCTCAAGATGACGTATATTGCCCACAAAAATAAGGCAAAGAGACCGTTCGATAAGAGAAGATGTCGATTTAGAGTCTTATAGTTCGTGCTACTTATTACGGTTCTCTTAAAGACGCCTGGATTCTTGAAACTAGACATGACTAAACAGATTATATAGATGAGCCCTGCTAGGATACAATAGTTTGTAAAGTTATAGAAAGTACAAGCTTTTTCGAGAGATGTCGTGTCTAATGTCGTAGTCAGTTCTACTTCTACTTCTTTATCTAGAACTTCGTCTACTTTTTTGAGTATTTTATCTTCTTCGTCGAAGAGCGTTCTATAAGTGTTCAAAATGGTTAAATACTTATTAAGAAGCATCTCAGCTAAGCTTGCTTGGTAGTCCCCTGTACTTTTGACTTCGATTTTTGGATTCTCACCATTTAAGAACGATAATCCAAAATCTTTGGGTATATATATACAGTAGTTTATATCTCTATAAAATAAGGCATCGTCTATCGATTCTTCATCTATTTTGATATTTTTGACTTTTGTTCGAGTTTCGAGGTAATCTATCAGATTTGCTGTAAGACCTACATCTTCATCTTTGTTGACTATAAGTACATCCGGCTTCTCTGCCGCGAAATTTAGATTGGCGTCGTTATTTTCGATATTGAATCCGCCAAAAAAGATGAGGAGAGCTGTATAAAGTATGATCGTAAATTTGTATTTATTTAGAATTTTTAGATAAGCTTTAAATACTGTCATATTTTTGCCTCCTTAAGACGAATATGGATGCTCCTATAAGAACTAGAGAAAACGCGATGAGACTAAAGATGTTTAGATAAAATCTGTTTGGCGTGTCG
>CASRZA010000042.1 GCA_949439935.1 uncultured Bacilli bacterium | reverse complement strand
TCAAGAGTGCGAATATGTTCTACGTCTATATTGACGGAAACTTAAGCTACCCAAATATGGACGGCGGTGCAGTTGCTCCAGTCATCAATCTTAAGTCCGAATACTTAAATCAACTTCAAGGTGACGGAACTTTACAAAATCCATACTTTTTGAACTAAAAGAAGAGAACTGTGAGAAAACAGATTTACTGTTTTTACAGTTCTCTAAATTTTTTTTAAGATTTCTTAACTTTGACTCACAGATAAATTCCTCTAAGTGAATTCAATTTGTCTAATTCCCTGAGCAATTCGTCCTTCCTTAATAGAGGATCTATCTTTTTTATGTGATGAGAACTATGCAAATATTACCTCTTCTGTTTTGTTTCATTTCTCTGAGCTTTTAACATAGGGAAATTTAAGAAAGAATGAAAAAAATTGCAGTGAACACTCAAAATGTGATATAATCATAAAAGAATAGGGTTGGTGTCATGAAGAAAGACGGTTTTATTGCAACATCATTAATATATTCATTTTTTCTAGTATTTATCACTATTTTAGCAGTACTCGTAAGTAACTATATTGCCAACAAGACTATACTTTTAAGATACAACGACGACATCATTGCTAAAAAAAATAAAAATACATATACTATAAATTTTACGACTCATGGTTCTGAAAACTTTAAAATAATCTATGACGAGGACGACGGTAACAAAGAGAAAGTCGAGATTCAAGGACAAACTCTCACGAACTTGATCCAAGATAGCAAATTCGTAAACAACGAAGGTCGTTGGGTAGGATCAGGATCGCCTGGTTTCTATGCAAATCGTTCTTATAATGGTAAAAGTGGAGCATATTTAAACAATCCTACGATATCGTCTAGCATATATCAAAAGAATATAATGTCGACTTATAACAATAAATATTATTTCAGTCTCGAATATGCTTCAAACCAACCGTTTAGAACGTACTTTGCAAACAGTACAGGTCTTACTACGATGAACTTGCCTTCGACTGGTCTCGCTTGGAGAAGAGTCGGAATGACTTTTGTCGAAGCGAATACGACGACAGGACCTAATAACATTTTCTACATCCAAAGTACAAACCGAGGTACGGGTTACTTTACGAACGCCATGTTGATAGATCTTACAGAACACTATACACGCGGTAGAGAACCAGAAGTCGATTGGATGGATCAAAATATCAAACATTTCGATGGCACTATAAACTATTTAAAGATCGAACACCTCGAGAGAAACG
Organism: uncultured Bacilli bacterium; assembly: GCA_949439935.1. GTDB lineage: Bacteria > Bacillota_I > Bacilli_A > RF39 > UBA660 > RUG11867. The sequence goes on along the minus strand of CASRZA010000042.1, from coordinate 11,620 downwards.
AAGAAGTCATCGTCAAGATGATCACAACTCAAAAGAATTTTAGAAACGTAAGAATCAACAGTTGTACAGGTACAAACGGAAAATGGAACTCGTCTGGAAACATTCAAAATCAAATTAAATACGACTCTCAAGAAGGGAAATACTATAGCGTATTTACATTTAAAAATATTTCTGACGACATAGATTGCGATCTGGAGTGGTACTAATATGGTAAAAAGATCGAATAATAAAGCCTTTGTCTTATTAGAGACGATCATAGTGACATCTGTCCTATGTGTAATCTTGATAGTGTTGTATTCATCGTACAGCAAGATACTTATCGACATCAGCAAAAAAAGTCTCTACGACAATACAGAGTACATTTATAAAACCGAATTGATCAGAAGCTACCTAGAAGGGAATCCGACGGTTATGAACAGACTAGGGACGAGTCAAGTTATAACACACTGTAGCGATAACTTAAGTGGAAACCCTAAGTGTTCTGATGCAAATGTGATAGGAAATGAGATTTTTAAATTTATGCAAGTAAAAGCCATCTATTTCACTTTTTGGGATATAAGTGATACTAACGAACAAGTTCTAAACTTAGAACCGACTACCCAAAACTACATCAAAAGCTTCGATGCTGTAAGCAAGGGAAGTACATACCGGATAATAGTGATGTACAAACCAGAAAACGACGAACTTTCGAGTGAATTTGAATATGCATCGTTGCAATTTGGATCGAGGGATTAATTATGAATAAAAAAGGAATGACCCTAATAGAAATAATAGTTTCTCTAGCGTTAATCTCGATAGTTATAGTTTTTCTTTTAAACTTATTTATAAATATAAGAGGAGTATATAACAACAGTCGCACCAAAGCTGATTATGAACTCTTAGTGTCTAACATAACAAGCGCAGTCTCAGAAGACATAAATATGTATGGTTTAGAAAGCATAAGGGAGATAACTTCTGTCGATAGCCATAAGGCATATTTATTGACATTTCACACATACAGACCGACTAAACTATCAAAAAAGATCGAAAAAGTTCTCGAAGTATATCCCGAAGTCGAAGATGGATCGATCAGATACTACATCAGTTACTCATATAATACGAAATATGAACAGCCACCAGAATTTTATAAAAGTACCGACATCGTCAGCAACGAAAGGATTACAAACATAAAAAGAGTCTTACCTGCAGATGCCATCTTGGATAGCACCAGATATATTCATATAAAAGAAGTTAGAGATAAAAATAGCAAAAGAATAATAGAGATAAAAATACCGATTTCCAAACCGAACGGTACGATATATGACATAAATATATATGGAATTTTAACTTAAAAGAGATATCAGAAAGTAGGTGTACCACTTGAAAAATAAAAAAGCGTTTACTTTAGTAGAACTACTCGCAGTAATAATAATATTGGCGATCTTGATTATAATAGTTGCTCCAAACGTGGTTAACTTATCTGGTAACACGAAAGTTTCCCTGCACGATTCTAAAGTCAAGACCTTAGAGACCGCTGGTGAAAAATATGGAAACCTTAACCTAAACGATTACAAGGATTGTAAAAACGACTCAGGATCGTCATATCTAAACAACAAATGTACTGTTTCAATAAGAGATCTAGTGCTAGAGGGATTTATCACAGCAGATGACGATTTGAACAACATAATAGATCCAGAGACGAACGAACCGATGGATGGAAGTGTATTACTTTGTTATAACCCTAAGGAAGTAAACGTCTATGCCTCTTACTTAAAAAAAGCTGAGACTCCACAGTGTAAAGATATAAACGTCCAAACTGGAGCATCCCTCGCTTTAAGTTCTGGAGAAGGTATAGGTTACAACGGCGGAAATCCGATAGAGGTACGGATCCTAAAGACAGGAAAAATGACGACTTCTTGTACCAGTAGCGATCCGAAAGTATCTTGTAAAATCGAAGGTAGCACATTAAAAATGACTATTGAAAAAGATCCATCCTTTACGACGGGCTCTAGATTAGCCAAGATAGAGGTAAAAGGAGCCCACAGTGCTGGAACTCTTACACAGACTTACAATTTGACGATCTATCCGACTTCTATATTTATAGATAAGAGTCAAAACGATCAACTGTGCATGGAATCTGGAACGACGATCGAATACCCTTTAGAGGGAAATAATATGGGAACGATCGACATCTCGAGCGATAAGGATATATTAGAAGGAACCATCAAAGAGAATAAGAGTTTAATACTAAGCGCCAAAGACTCTACAGGGATAGACACTTTGACTTTAAAAGAAGGAAATGGAAACGCCGAAGTGAGCATCTCCAAAAATATCTTTAAACTAAAATTAGATAAAGAAATGCCTACGGAGCTTTTATTAGGAAATAAAGAACAGTTTACTTTGGATTATGGTGGAAATGACAGTGTAAGAATTTCCGTAATTCCTATCGAAGGAGATCCTGCAATAAAGCTTTATGAGAAAGATGAAAACAAGCTCGTAGATTCTCTAAGCTTAGAAGGAACATCTTCGACATTTAACCTTAAAGCCGTCAAAGCGGGAAAAGTAAAAATAGTAATCGAAGGCTCAAACTGTGGAAGACGCGAATATGAAATAGACGTCGCAAACCTTTATGTCGAAAAAAAAGAAGCTATACTTTACTTTGGTGGAAGTGTATTCGAAACGAACATAGTCGGAGCGAAAAACGATACTTTCCGTTGTAGTTCCTCAGATGCTTCGGCCGTGAAGTGCGAAATAAAAGGTTCGACTTTAAAATTGACTCCAGGTACAAAAGAAACCGAAAACGCTACTGTACAAATTACAGGAGCAAATGGAGGATTCGATACGGTCAATGTCAAAGTTCGTGCTACATCGCTGAGCTTAGTCGACAAGTCCGGAACGCCGATATCAAAGGTATGTGCTAACATAGATACCGGGTCTGAGCAAGAAATAAATATAAATGCTCGTAATGCAGGCACGATTACGATCGACAGCATAAGTGACAACTTACTAGCAAACGCGACGATCTCAAATAATAAAGTAACACCAGTAAACAGGCTCCTAGGAGACGAAGATACATTCTCGTCGCCATACAAACAGGGCTATAATACTGGCATAACTAAGATCAGAATAAAAGAATCCAATGGAAATAAGACGGCTTCGTTCGATTATTATATATATAAACTGAACATGGCGAATAATAATAACAACAATATAAAAATAAGCACTAATACTACTGAACAATATGAAGTAATTACAAGAGCCACTGGAAATATATCTGCAATCTCCAGTCACCCAGACATTGCCTCTGTAGAAACGATTAATCCAAATTATTCATATGAAGTCAATAAAGATAATAAAAGTATAATAAAAATAACAGGACATACTATAGGAACTGCAACTATTACGATTAAAGGGACAGACTGCGGAACGCTAGTAATAAACGTCGAAGTTGTAGGCAAAGAATATTATATTACACTTAAACCTAGCGAGTATACTACAGCATTTGACAATCTAGATGGAATTAATAATGTATGTACCAAAACAGATGAAAATAAGAATAATGCCTGCGTTGAAGTAAAGGCAAAATGTACTACAAAAAATAGCGACAACAGTTGCGAAGTGACTTTGCCAGATTTTGTAACAACTAGCGAATACAAAATAAACGGATATTCTATAATAAATGATGCAACAAATCCTGGAAATAATATAAAAAAAATCGGAACAACAGTTCGAGTTGACGACTCGACAAATGGAACAGTATATTATGCACATTCTCTGGATCAAAACAAACCAGAATGTGTAATCTTAGAAAGCATGAGCACTATAAAGTATAAAGAAATAGATTATTATACATTATCATGCTATGAACCTGGAAGTGGATCAAATTCGATTTTGACACCACAAAGCTTCGAGATAACTAATCCATCTGTAGCAGAGATCGTTTCAGTAGATCCACCAAATGAAACGATAGATTCTGAATTTGGTAGAGTTGGATATACATATAAAATTGGACTAAGAGGAAAATCTTTGGATGGAGAATTTGACTTCAAATTAAAAGCAAATCAAGTAGTTGACAAATTTGGAAATGGAAATGACGAACTTGTAAAAAAATCGTTATTCTCAGCGGAATATAGAGGTTATAGACATTGGAACATAGGAAAAGATAATGCCGCAGATATTACAGCTATACTATATGTCAATAAAGATTTGCCAGAAGAGATTAAAAAAGATGATCCTGATGATACATATACATTGATATTATATGGTACTGGGGCGACAAAATCTTTTGATGAATCCAGTATAATAGAGGACATTCCATGGATAAGGGATGGTTACCAAGAATATATAACGAACGTCATAATCAATGAAGGCATAACGATTTTAGGCGATAACATATTTCAGTCCCTTTATAATATGAATAGAGTTTCTCTTGCAGACAGTATCGAAGAAATCGGAAAATCGTCCTTCAATATGAGTATATCTTTAAAGGAATTAGAAATGCCTTCTAATTTAAAAACGATCGGCCAAAGTGCTTTTGAAAACTGTAAAAGTCTTACTAGGATTCAATTCAACAATAAGTTAGAAACCATTTCGGATGCAGCATTTTTAAATCACAGTTTAGTAGAATTAATGATTCCTAAATCTGTAAAAACTTTAGGTTCGATGTCCTTTAAGTCCGCATCAGATAATATGACTTTAAAGAAATTGGAATTCGAAAACGAAATACAGTTAGAAAACATAAGTTCATATGCATTTGAGAATCACGTTTTAAGTGAACTAACGATACCTAGGACGGTTAAAATAATAGGTATGAGCGCTTTCTCACAATATAGTCCGAGAAACAGCTCGTTAAAAAATTTATATTTTGAAAGCAATTCACAGTTAGTTACAATAAGTACTCAAGCATTCAGATTTTGTAATTTATCCCAACTAGAATTGCCAAATAGTTTAAAGTCCATAGGATTGAATGCTTTTTCGGGAGTCGGAGACGAACTAACTTCATTAAACATAGGTCCGAATGTTGACACTCTAAAACCTGGTTTTATTATTGGTAAAGGCATCATGAATTATACAATAGATCCTCGAAACGAAAATTTTGTTGCAGTAGACAACGTTATCTTTAATAAAAGCATGACTACTTTGATAAGATTTCCGGATGCATATTTTTTAGTTCACAATGAATATTCTGTACCTGATGGAGTTACAAGAATAGAAGATAGTGCTTTCGGAGGAATGAATTATTATATAGAATCTAATGATAATGTTTTAAATTTTCCAAGTTCAGTAAAAGAACTTAATATAAATAATAATTATGATGGAACTTTTGTAAGTCGTTTTAACATAGATAATGAATACTATACATCTAGAGACGGAATAATATATGATAAAGAAATGACGACTGCTTTAAAAATGCCGGTTTTTGTTAAACTAGACAAATACGAGGTTCCAAGTTCTGTTAAAATTATAGGAAAATATTTTGGATACGCTAATATGAGCGTAAGAGAAGTTACTATTCCAAATTCAGTAGAAGAAATAAAAGATTTTGCTTTTGCAACAGAACCTAGTTTAGCTTTTAGTACGATTAATTTATATACAAATACAGGAACAACTTTAAATCCAACATTTTTAACAAACATAAATTTAAAGAGCAGTGTTCATATAAAAAGAACAGTAAACGTTAAAAATACTTCTATGAAAAATATAATAGAAGGATATTATGGTAATAATATCTCTGTCAATTTAGAAAGTTAGGTAAGAAATGAGCAATAAGAAAAAAATTTCAATTATCGTATGTATTTTAATTATTGTAATTATTATAACAGTCATATTAGCTTTTTCATTAAAAAACAAAAGATACAATTTGATAGAAAGATCGAAATATCAGCTTCTAATAAATATTGGCACAACTTCAAAAGAGAATATTAAAAATAGTTATTCGTTTACCTATTATAATGATGGAGATAAAGGGAAAGTATCATCTGGTAACTTTCCTAACTCAGTATTTATAATTGAAAATAAACTTAAATATTTAAAGGAAAACACTATTTATTCATATGAAGTTGATAGATCATACAAAAATCTGAATGAAACAATTTTAAACATATCTAAAAGTAAATTAATTAAAGATAGAAAAGATGTTTCGAGTGATTCTGTCGAATTAGATAAAGATATAATTAACAAAATATTACAAGAATTATATATTGATGAAAAAATAGATAAGAATTGTAGAGTGGATTTCACAGTTAAAAATAACAAAATAGAAAGTTTAAATATCATTCTTAACGATACTCAAAAATATAAAAATATCTCTATTATGCTAAAGTACGTCGATCTTGAAGATTCATTCATAATCGACACCTCAGAATTAGATGAATTTAAAGATGGCTTTATAATGCATTATACATACGAAATAGCTACAGAAAACATTTTGAAGATACAATGATACAATTATCATAAAAATTCTGTCGATTGATTTTTCTGTAAAATTATGATATTATTTATAACATAGGAAGGTGTAGATAAAATGAGAAAAAATAACAAAAAAGGTTTTACTTTAGTCGAGATAATCATAGTAATAGCTTTGTTGGTTGTCGTTGCTGGAATCTTTTCTTTGAACATGATAAAATCCTTATCTAAGCAAAAAGTAGAAGAAAATGAAAACATCATATCTCAGATTATTTCGGCAGCAAACACTTACGTATCAGTAAATCCAGATGAAGTAGAAAATCTTTACAATGGGTATGGATATGTTGATATACCAATCGGAGATCTAAGAGACGCTGGTTTACTTAGTGAAGAGATTAAAGATGCCGAAACTGGAGAAGTAATACCAGATGATGAAAAAGTAAGAGTTAAACTTGACTTAGGTGAATATTTAGACTTTACTTACCCAGCCGATGGCGAACAAGATGCATGGAAATTTGTTGCAGATAACAAAAATGTTCCATATGATGAAAACGGATCTATCGATGCTTGGTGTAAGGTCGATACATCACATCCACTTTCAAGTAACGTTTTTGAAGATTTAATAGTAGATCCTTCGAGCGATTATGCAACTAGAAAAAGTAAGATGTACATCATAGATAAAAATGCAAAAATGTATGAGGGAGGACAGAGTGGATATTTCGATGAATTTAAACTAAAAGTTGATTCGTGCGATGTAAATCCTTCAAAAGTAGGAACTTATACTATTACATATAAATTTACAGATCCCCAGTTAAATTCCGAAAAAACTGTTAAAAGGACTGTGTATGTAGAATCAGCTAATAAAGATATAATATCTTTTGGTGTTGAAATAAACGGTGGAACCCCAATCGTAAGGGGTACACGTACAGATGTTATACCTATCAAGATAGTAGAAACTTATAGAGACGGCTCTAAAGAGATTAATACAGTGATTGGTAAGTTAGGAACTCCAGGACTAGAATACAAAATAGACGATTTTAGCACTAACACTGTAACGTCAAAAGATGCAACTATTAACAGAACTAAGAAAAATTCCGATGGCTCTTTGCCGAAACCACCAAAAGTAAGATATCAAGTGATTCCTGACTCCTATAAGCTTACATACGATATAGGATATACTTTAAATAAAAGAGAAAGCAGTTTCCCTGATCGTGTAAGAAAATATAATAACGATATAGCGATGTTAAAAACTAAGAAAACTGTCAAATTTCAATATAGTTATGTATCGGGTGCAAATAATATAACATATGCAAAACCGTCGGGAACTTATGGAAGTTATGGTGGGAATTTAGTAAATGTAACAGGTTTCTCATGCTCAGGAAGTAATCTATGCAGAAGAGGCTATACATTTAATGGATGGTATATACAACCTACAACATGTATGACCACATATTCATATCCTGAAGCTACAAAAACTCGTTCAGTATCTATAGGAAATACTATAGTTTATAATAGTACTCTTATGAGCAATCTTTGCGATCATACAGTAAAAGCTCGCTGGACTCCTAATAAATATACTGTATATTTTAACTTCAATGGATATAATGATTTACCTGGTTGGTCATTAAGCCCTACAAGTAAAATAGTTACTTATGATTCGACATACGGAACACTTCCAACTCCTGTAAGATTAGGTTATACCTTCTTAGGTTGGTTTACTAGTCCAACAGGAGGAACTCAAATTTTACCTTCGACAGAAGTAGATATAATAGCTAACCAAACACTGTATGCACATTGGAAAGCAAACAATTATACTGTATCTTTTGATTTTGCAGGCGGATCTGGCTCACCATCAAGTAAAGTTGTAACCTTTGATTCGACATATGGGATTTTACCATCTCCAAGCAAAAGAGGTTGGACAGAGAGAAGTTACTCTGGTGATTGTACTATTACAACGTCATATTATTACGTATTTAATGGATATTCATTAAACGGCATGAGTATAAATTCAGGTTCTCAAGTAAGAACGCCTTATGATCATACATTGCGAGGAAGCTTCTCATTGAGGTCTAGTCGTTCAGTATACTGTCCACCGCCACCACCACCAAATCCACCAGCACCGTCTGGAGGTGGAGGTAGTGGCAGTGGTGGAGGATCTGGAGGCTCATCTGGTTCTGGTTCTTCATGTACACCATCATGCTGGACAGTATGTAACGGAAATAGCTTGCAAAGCGGACAAATGTGCTCAGATTTAGCACAAGAACTACACGATAGTGGTCAAATGACCTGGGAGGAAATAAATAACTCGCCAATTCATTCACAAGCGCAAGACCATTACAATAATGCAGCAGGAGGAAATGCCTCTTATAACCCATCAACAGGCGTAACTACAGATACAAGCACAGGAGATCGTCTAACGCCGAATTACTGATAAAAGGAGAATTATATTATGAAAAATAAGAAAAACATAGTGTTATTATTAGGAATAATAACCTTTATAGCTGGATGTGTGATGCTAATTATATCTTTTACACAATTTGGCAAAAAGAAAGCTGAAATTTATGATAAAGCAGAAGTCTTAAATATTAAGCAAACATCCCAAGAAATTCCGGATTTTTCAGTCAAAGTTACAGGCGCATATACAGGAGATATTAACAAAGAACTATTAAGCGCTTATAATATTAAAGTATATGAGTTCGATGCAATTATTGATAATGGGTGGGACCATGTAAAAAATCATTATGTAGGATTTAGATTGTTAGATATGCTGAATGCATTTAACATAACAGATTTCTCTTCAATCAAATTCACAAGTGGATACAGAATTGATATGACACAATTACATAGTAGACTTACAAATGATATATTTATAACGTTTTTCAAAGATGGAAAATCAATCGATGAAAACTTTAAAATAGGACTTCTGAATGTAGATAAAGGAACACGTTTTTCATTAGATGGTATTCAAGGAATGCATTTCGAATACGTGCCTAATCTTGATGACATTGACAATAACAATAAAGACAACGAAAATGACCAATCAGACAAAACTGATCAACAACAATAAACTAAACGACGAACCTCTCGTCGTTTTCTCGTTCTTGAAATAAACATTTTATATTGCTATAATAAATTTAGAAAATCATGAGGTTACAATGAAGAAAAAAGTAGTTATTATAGGTGCAGGACCCGCAGGCCTAACCGCGGCTTATGAATTGTTAAAAAACAGTATAGAATATGATGTAGTAATACTCGAAGAATGCTCACAAGTAGGAGGAATTTCCAAGACGGTAAACTACAAAGAAAACCACATGGATCTAGGAGGACACAGATTTTTTTCCAAAAGCAAAAGAGTAAATGATTTTTGGTTACATCTTATGCCTTTACAAAAAGAGAACTCTTTAGACGATATAATAACAGGTTATCAAAAAGTTCTTCCAGAAAAAGGTCCTGATCCCGAAAAAGATGACATTGTAATGCTTAAAAGAAATAGAGTATCGAGAATATACTACAAAAATAAATTTTTCGATTACCCAGTATCATTAAACCTTAATACGATTAAAAATATGGGGTTTAAAGATACTATAAAAAGTGGCTTCAGCTATCTAAAAAGCATGGTTGTAAAAAAAGATGAAACTAATCTTGAAAACTTTTTTATAAACCGATTCGGCAAAAATTTATATCGGATGTTCTTTAAAAGTTACACCGAAAAAATATGGGGAAGGTCTACATGCGACATAGATGCTAGCTGGGGAGCTCAAAGGGTAAAGGGTATTTCCATAAAAGCCGTCTTAGTAGATTCTTTTAAAAGCGTTTTTCACATAAAGAATAAGAAAAAAGAAACATCTTTGATCGAAGAGTACCTCTACCCTAAATATGGCCCTGGTCAAATGTGGGAATTAGTCGCAGAAGAAATCAAAAAACTTGGAGGAAAGATCATTTTAAACTCAAAAGTGTATCGATTAGAAAAGAAGAAGGATCAAATAATCTTTTTAGAGTATGAACGCAATGGAAAAAAAATAAAACTTGCAGGAGATATATTTATCTCATCGATGCCTATTAAAGATCTCGTAGAAAATATGAACGACGTTCCAAAAGAAATAAGAAGGATCTCCCAAGGGTTACCATATAGATCATTTGTAACGATCGGCCTGTTAATAAAAAAATTGAAACTAAAAAATGAAACTAAGATTAAAATCTACAACGACAGTATACCAGATTGTTGGATCTATATCCAAGATGAAGAAATGAAAATGGGGCGCATCCAAGTTTTTAACAATTGGAGTCCTTACATGGTTAAAGATCCCATAAACACAGTTTGGATAGGTTTAGAATTTTTTTGTGATGAAGGCGATTCTTTTTGGAATATGAGTGAACGAAAATGTGCAGATCTCGCCATCGAAGAACTGGTAAAGATGCAAGTGATAGATGAGGATGACGTCTTAGATTTCCATCGAGAGAAGGCTAAAAAAGCTTATCCCGCATATTTCGATACCTACGGTGAACTTCCGAAGGTGATTAAATATTTAAATGAGATAAAAAATCTTTACTGTATCGGAAGAAATGGACAACATAGATATAACAATATGGATCATTCGATGATGTGTGCCTTCGAAACAGTGGATAAAATTTTAAAAGGCGATGAAAATAAAGACTCTATATGGCAGGTAAATGCCGAAAAAGAATATCACGAAGAGAAGTGACTTTATGAACAGGTTAGTAAATGTATATAAGAAACATGAAGAAGTAATAATATATCTGATTGTCGGAGTCATGACGACAATACTCAATCTTGTTATATACTATGGCTGCGTTTTTACAGTTTTAAATCCCGAAGACAAATTAGAACTCCAAATAGCAAACTTAATCGCATGGACAGTAGGAGTCATATTCGCGTATTTTATGAACAGAAAATATGTCTTTAAAAGCAAAAATATAGACATAAAAAAAGAAGCTACGAAGTTTCTGAGCTCGAGAGTAGTTACACTCTTGATGGACATGTTTATCATGTTCTTTACAGTATCTATATTAAGATTTAATGATAAAATAATGAAGATATTTTCTAATATCCTTGTGATAATATTAAATTATATTTTTAGTAAATTGCTAGTTTTCAAAAAAGACAGATGACTCTTAAAACCTCATTCGAGGTTTTTTTCGATGCAAAAATACAAATTTCGGGCGAAAAAGCAAAAAAATCGACCGAAATCGGACAAATTATGAGAAAAATGAAATT
>CASRZA010000041.1 GCA_949439935.1 uncultured Bacilli bacterium | reverse complement strand
AATCCATCTGTAATCATATTTGCGGGGTTTATTCTGTTTATTAAAGGTACGTTTTTGTCGATTATATATTTCATCGATATGCCCATCATTCCGGATAAAAAGCATCCTAACATGGTGAGCGAAATTATGATTCCGGTTTTCATGTTCTCGTTCGATTTGACGACAGTCGCGACGGCGAGACCGATAGATAAGCCAGCGAAAGATCCGACGAGACTCAATAAGATTATTCCTGCAAGATTATTTCCAAAATCGACATCCAGTATAAAGATGGAATATGCGAAGAGAAGCGACAAACCTATAACCTGAACGACATAGCTTGCCAAGGTGCTAGATAATACTAGAATCCCCTTTCTGGTTGGACTGACAGCAACTCTTTTGCCTTTGTTACTCATGTTTGCTAGTACGTTGTCGATGGAATACAAAGCGAGAATGCCACTGTATAGACACGACATCGCTATGAGAGTATAAAACTCTATCATAGTGTAGTCGAGGTTCTGTCTAGAGATATCTTCGATGGGAGATTCTGTGTCGATCAAAAGATCTTTGGCCTCTTCTACTAATTTTTCGATAAAAGTTTCATAATCTCGAATCGGAAAGTCTGCATTTTTGACGTTTTCTTCGATGAAAATTTTAATCGTCTCGCTTGAGGTAGCGATCTCTTCTATGACGCTTTTTAAGATAGTCTCTTCGATACCGCTGGATTTTACCACCACTTTAGGCGTGTCATCTAAGACGACATAACCGGTTATTTCTCCCTTTTCCAAAAGGTTTTTAGCATCTTCGAGAGAAGTATAATGCGTATTAAACAGCTGATTTTCATCGCCTTCGATACTTAGTTCATCGATCGACGTAGTATAGATTTTATTTTCCTCGTTTTCATCTTTTTCGACGACAGCAATATCAAAAACTTCCAATTTTTCGTTTTTGGCGATGTCACTGAAAGCCATGTCGAAGAATGTGCCTAGGATTAGAGGAAAAGCGAAAGTCCAAAATATCAGTGTCTTATTTTTAAAGAGCGTATTCAGTGAATATTTAAAATTATGCCAAAACATCAGTCTCTAAGCTCCTTACCAGTGAAATCTAAAAATACGTCGTTCAATGTCGGTCTCATCATGTAGATAGAATTATACTTGATCTTTGCTTTTTTTAGATAATCGATCAATTCTGTAAGATTGTTTTTTCCTTTTTTGTAGGAGATCAACAGCGTATTGTTTTCATATTTAACTGTATCGACGTTTGCAAATTTTTTGATTTCTTCTATGCGATGTGTATCCAAATCGATGACTTCTACGCTTATTTTCTCTTCGATCGAAGCGATCTCTTTTAAGTCATCTACCGTTCCAGAAGCTAAAATTTTACCTTTGTCCATGATGATTACTCTATCGCACAGAATTTCGACTTCTTCCATGTAGTGTGTCGTATATATGATAGTGGCACCGTTCTCACGAAGTTTTTCTATTCCATCTAGAATGTTGTTTCTACTCTGTGGGTCGACTGCGACTGTCGGCTCGTCTAAAAATATTATTTTCGGTTTATGGGCGATGCCACATGCGATGTTTAACCGTCTCAATAATCCTCCCGACAATTTTTTGGGAAAAAACTTTTTGAAGTCATCTAGACCTACTAACGATATCGCGTCTTCGACACAGCGGGTTCTTTCCTCTTTGTCTTTTATGTAAAGACCACAGAAGTAATCGACGTTTTCCCAAACTGATAGTTCGTCAAATACGGCGACATCTTGAAAGACGACTCCTATCTGTCTTTTGATATCGTATGAATCTGGGGACATCTCTTTGCCGAATATTTTTATACTGCCACTTTTAAAATTTAAAAGTGATAATATGCAGTTAATTGTCGTCGACTTCCCCGAACCGTTCGGACCTAAAAGTCCTAATATTTCACCCTCATAGACGTCGAAACTTAGGCCATCTACAGCCTTTAATTCTCTATATTCTTTCGTCAAGTTTTTAATTTCTATCACTTTTTTCATGGTTTTTAACTTCCTCTCAATGCCATATTAGATTTTAAGCAAATGTGTCGACACTTACTAAATTTTATTTTATACTGAGAGAATATATTTGTAAAGCAAAAATAGAAGACTTGAAAGTCTTTTCCTATTCGCCGTTTAACAGCTAATCGACGACATCTTTCTCCGTGATACTCTCGTAATCTGCGTATAGATCCACCTATTTACCATATCTTCTGCTTCTGTGATAGTCATTATTACACCTTTATCTTTTCATCTTTTAAGCTCTTCGGGATATTCTGTTCTTTTTATCACGATCTCATCTCTACAATCAGTATTGTATGGTTCTGTTTAGAAAAATCAACGTCGTTGAAAAAATCCAAAACAACACATTTTATGCATGTTTTGGAAAATGTTATTCAGAACCGTTTTTGTTTTTAAATTGAATGATGATAGGCGTACCTTCTAATTCAAAATTGTTTCTTAAGGTATTTTCTAAGTATCTTTGATAACTGAAATGGACTAATCCTTTGTTATTGACACTAAAAGTGAATTTTGGAGGTTTAGAGCCCGATTGATTGACAAAATATATTTTTAATCTTCTTCCTTTGTAGCTAGGAGCTGGATGCAAAAGAGCTGCTTCTCCGATGACGTCGTTTAGGATACTCGTTTTAAATTCTCGCGTCGCGTTTTGGTAAGATTCGATTATAGCAGGCATGAGGGTGTGGATGCGCTTTTTGGTCTTAGCGCTTAAAAACACTACTTTGGCATAAGTTGCAAACTGAAACTCGTTCTCGATGAGTCTCTTCCATTCTTTAATAGCACTGTCTTGATTTTTTATAGTATCCCATTTGTTGACTGCTATGACGAGACATTTTCCAGCATCTATAGCGTAAGAAGCGATGTGTTTGTCGTGTTCGATGATCCCCTCTTCGGCATTTATCACGAGAACGCATACGTCAGATTCTTCGATAGCTTTTAGAGTACGTATCAAGCTATACTTTTCGACCGACTCGAATATTTTACCTTTCTTTCGAAGACCTGCTGTATCGACGACAATATAAGGTTCTCCCTCATAGTTAAATTTTGTATCTATGGCATCTCTCGTCGTTCCTGCGACGTCTGAAACGATAACTCTTTCCTCGTTTAAAAGAGCATTCGTCAGACTGCTTTTCCCCGTATTGGGTCTCCCTATAAAGCTAAAACGGAGAATATCGTCTTTAGGTAAAGTTGGATTTTCGTTCCACTCAGCTGTTATTTCGCGGAGTAATTCAACAATTCCGAGTTTATGTTCGGCACTTACTGGAAGAACAGTTTCGAAGCCTAGTTCATAAAAGGAATAGATGTTGTCTTCTCTTTGTTTATTGTCTATCTTGTTGACTGCGACGATCGTCTTTTTGTTCGACTTTTGTAAAATGTTCGCGATTGCTCTATCATTTTCTGTCAAATCCGTAAGTCCATCGACGACGAAGACTATGCAGTCTGATTCTTCGATGGCCATCTCGGCCTGAATCTTAATTCTGTCGTTAAAGGTCTCGTTAGAAAGATCTATTCCTCCCGTATCTATCAGGTGGAAAGTTTTATTCTCGAACGTCACTTTGCCATATATTCTATCTCTAGTTATTCCTGGGTCATCCATTATAATCGACTTTTTTTCTCCGATAAGTCTATTGAACAAAGAGCTTTTTCCTGTATTAGGTCTTCCGATTAAAGAAACTGTGTTCATCTAGTCTTCTCCCCTTTCTCGATTTAAGAATATTCTATCACATTTTTAATTTAAAATCTATGGTCCGAAATTTTAGTAGATATTTTACTTATCAGTCTCATCATTTTGACTGTATCTGTAAGTCTTTTTTGCGGTTTTTCTAGAGGAAGACTTTCTAGTTCTGGAGGTTCTATATCTATGTGAAAATATCTTGAAAACTCTCTACTGAACATCTGAGCTCTTTTGTATCCGATCTCTGGGGTGGCGTCTTTAGAGTATATGAGAGCAAGGTTTATGAGTTCGAAGAGCCTTCTGCGTAGGCGCAGATCAGTTTTATGGTGCAGATGGATACTCTTTAGTTCTGAAATATCATAATTGTCATACATCTTTAACGTGTGGTACATTTCTACTATGGAAATCGAGTCTTTGACATCTTGAAATAACTCTAGAAATTCTAAATCCGCGTCTTTTAATAGACCTGTTTTACAATCGATGCTTATTTGATGCTCAACATTTTTAGACCTTTCTTTGATGATAAACTTGACAGAATCATCCTGAGTATCTTGAATTCCTATTCGAAATTTGCAGTCGAGAAAAACTCTTTCTTTAGTAGTTAGTCTGGTCCTTAAGGCTGTCAAGGTCATCGCGTCACTCATATAATCTATCGTGAACGGTGGAACTTCTATGTCATAAAAAGAATTTCTACTTACAGGATACTTAAATTCGTACCATGTGGTTATTACATCGATCATCTTTTGTAGTTCTTTTAAGTTTAGAGGTGGTATATAGCCGAGATCTATATTCTTATTCAGCCAAAGAAGAAACTGTTCGTTTTCTTGCAAAATGTATTCTCTTTTATCGCATGCATAAAATTTCTTTTTATCTAGTATCATATCTGATTCTCCTTCGATGTGTTATTATAGCAAACTGAAAAAATTTTGCAAAGAAAAACGGATAGCGAGTACTATTCGTCTAAATAACTGCCTAAAATATCGTATATTTCTTGCTTTCCTTTTTTGTTGACACTGGAGAAATACACGACGTTGTCTCCGTCTTCTAATTTTATAGTTTCTTCTATAAGCTTCATTTGTTTATCGCGTGATTTCATCTTAACTTTATCGAATTTTGTCGCGACTACTGTGACGGGTATCTTGTAGTATTTGAGATAATTGTACATTAGGATATCGTCTTCAGTCGGTTTCATCCTGAAATCGATTAAAAGGAACACCCTCTTTAAAGAGTATCTCGTTTTAAGATAGTCTTCTATCATGAGTCCGAATTTTTTTTGAGTCGGCTTATCTACTTTAGCATAGCCATATCCTGGGACGTCTATAAGATAGAACGCTTCATTTATAAAGTAAAAGTTCAACGTCTGGGTCTTACCTGGTGTCGACGACGTATATGCATAGTTTTTACGATTAATGATCGTATTAATGAAACTGCTTTTTCCAACATTGCTTCTGCCGACTAATAAAAACTCTGGATTATCTCCCTGTGGATATTGGTCGTTTCTCACTGCAATGGTCGCAAGTTCTACAGATTCAATTTTCATATTTTTTAGCACCTCTCGTATATAGAATTATATAAAAAAGTGTAAAAAAAAGCAAATAAAATATATTATTATAGAAAAAAGAGGCGTTTTTTAGTATAATGTTGGCAGGTGATTTAATTGAATTATCCTTTTGCAAAAAAAGAAAATTACAACAAGAACGTCGTAGATTATCGGAATAGAGGTATGGATTTAGAAAGCTTGATCAACTCTGCAAACGAGTATTATTTGGAGATGGATAGAGCTGTTATTTATAAGAAGCCTACTCCGATAGGAATCTTGCATGTCGACTATAAACTAAATAGGATAAAGGACGCTTACTTCAAAGATAAATCTACTTTCGATTATAATGGTATTTATAGAGGTAAGTATATCGATTTTGAAGCAAAGGAATCACACGTAAAGACGTCTTTTCCACTCGGCAATATTCACGAGCACCAAATAATGCATTTAAGACGAATATTAAAGCACGGTGCAGTAAGTTTTTTGATAGTTAGCATCAATAGTGAATATTATTTATTAAAGGGAGAAGATCTCTTAAATTTTATCGATAATAACAGCCGCAAGAGCATACCATATAGTTATTTCAAAAATTGCTGCTATAGAATAGAAGAAAAATTGAGGCCTACACTAGACTATTTGAGTATAGTCGACGAAGTGTATTTTAAAGGAGAATAGATATGGCTAATAATACGAAGAAAAAGAAGACAAACGTAAGTAAAAAGAAAACCGATCAATCGTTTGCAAAAATCAAACAGAGCATAGTAAATAAAAAGGACGATGTGATTGCAAAAGTCGAAACGGACATTAAGAATAAAAAGAAGAATTCACAAGATAAACCTAAGAAGAAACGACATATATTTTTGATAGCTTTTATGTCATGTTTGATCGTGGGTGCGCTTTCATGTTTGGCAGGATGTATCTACATCATTTTAAACGTTCCAGAGTTCGATGTGGAATTGTTGTTCCCTCAAAGCATGTCTGTCTTTTATGATGCGAACGGTGGAGTTTTAGCAGAGATAGGAGCTGAGCGAAGAGAAAATGTCACATACGATGAACTTCCAGAGGTTCTAGTGGATGCGATAGTTGCAACAGAGGACTCGAAATTCTTTCAGCATGGCGGAATAGATCTATTGCGATTCGGTAAGGCTGCTCTAGGTCAGCTATTAGGTCATGCAGATGCCGGTGGTGGATCGACGCTTACGATGCAGATATCTAAAAACACTTATATGGGAACCGAATCTAGAGGTATTGAAGGCATTATTCGTAAATTCAGCGATATCTATATGGCTGTATTCAAAATAGAGAAAACTTATACGAAACAAGAGATTTTAGAGTTTTATGTAAATCAGGGTCTTTTAGGAATGTCTAACTATGGTGTATCACAGGCGTCACACGCTTATTTTGGCAAAGACGTCGGAGAGTTAAATCTTTCTGAAGCTGCTTTAATCGCAGGGTTATTTCAAGCACCTAACTCTTACTACCCTTTCCTTTATCCAGATAAAGCTCAAAATCGAAGAAATATGGTTTTGAATTTGATGGTGAAGCATGGATATATTACTGAAGAAGAATCACAAGTAGCTAAGTCGATCGACGTGAAGGATATGCTCGTCGCTCAGGAAGTAACACAGAATAATAAATACCCAGGCGTTACAGATACGATCGCAGCCGAAGTCATCAAGAGGACTAAAAAGGATCCATATGTCGTATCTATGAACGTGCATACGACTATAGATCCGAGTAAACAAGATGTAATAGAAAAATTGTATGATGGAACTTTATATAAATGGAAAAATGACGTCGTTCAATGCGGAATTGCAGTGACAGACGTCCATACTGGTGCTATAGTTGCTATCGGTGCAGGACGTAATCGTAATGGAGTTAAATTATATAATTATGCAACAGATATTAATCGTCACCCTGGTTCGATTGCAAAACCTATATTCGATTATGGCCCTGCTATCGAATATGCAGGTTGGGGTGCTGGAAATACTATAATAGATGATGTCTATACTTATTCCAACGGACAAGATATAAACAACGTCGATAAGGGTTATTCTGGAATCATGATGGTTAAAACTGCTCTTTCAAAAAGTAGAAATATTCCAGCTTTACAAGCCTTTCAGGCGACAAGTCAAGAAGATAAATATGAATTTATAATGAATTTGGGAATGACACCTGAATTACACAATGGTGAAATATTAGAAAGTAGTTCTATAGGTGCATATAATGGTTCTAATCCATTACAAATGTCAGCTGCTTATGGAGCTTTTGCCCGCGGAGGATATTATATAGAACCTTATGTGGTCACTAGTATAGAATTTAATGATACGAAAGAAGTTTACAACCATCAACCGACACGTACGAAAGCTATGAGTGAAGAGACAGCTTACATCATAAACATGATCCTCAAGTATGCCGTTACGAGTGGTTCGGTTCAAGCTGGTTCGATAAGTGGTACAGATGTTGCCGGAAAAACTGGTACTTCTAGTGAAGATGCCAACAGAGTAAAGCAATTGAAATTGAGTTATAATACTATCAAGGATTCTTGGGAAGTTGTGTACACTCCAGATTATTCGTTAGCTTTCTGGTATGGATACGATTATAACACTAAGGAATATCACCTTACTTCTACTGAAGGATGGAATGCAAGAAGCGCAATTGCTAAAGCTTTAGCGCCTAGAATAATGAAAAAGAACTCTCGTTGGAGTAAACCTTCAGGTGTCATCGCAGTCGATGTCGAACTTGAGACTATTCCTACACAATTAGCTAGTGAGGCAACTCCTAAAAATTTGAGAAGTACAGAATATTATAAAAAAGGAACGGAGCCTACAGAGGTTTCGACTAGATTCTCTACTCTAGATGACGTCAGTAATCTGACTTATACGACAGTAGGAAATCAAGTGCAATTATCTTGGTCCCCTATCGACCTTCCCGATGCAATAGATGAAAATTATCTAAGAAACTACTTCGATACGAATTATAAGAGATGGGCAGATAAATATTATAATAAAAGAATCGAATACAACGCAAGTAATATCGGTTCGGTAGTCTATGAAGTCTTCTTAAAAGGTTCAGATGGATCTATCGCTAGTCTAGGAACGACAGCTTCAACTTCGTTTACTACTACAGTTTCAAATGCCACTTCTGCGACGTTCGTAGTAAAAAGTACATATTCTATATTTAGAGGAAATGCTAGTGCCGGAAGAGAAGTAAATGTTAAATTCAATTCTATCATCACTCCACCAACAACAGGTGAAGATGGCGATGATGATGTGGATGACGATACACAGAGGTAATAATAAAAAGCCCGAGGTTAATCTCGTGGCTTTTTACATATGCTATTTTTAAATGGACAAATGTCGCACATAGGATTTTTGGCTTTGCAGGTGTATCTACCAAAAAGTACTAACTGAACATGGACTGTACTCCATTTTTCTTTTGGAAAAAATTTACATAATTTCTTCTCTATTGTCGAAACGTCGTCATTGTCTTTGGCTAAACCTAGTCTTTTGCTAACGCGAGTGACGTGGGTATCTACTGCCAAAGATGGCTCACCAAAAAGTTCTGAAAGGACAACGTTCGCGGTCTTATGACCGACTCCTGGAAGACTCTCAATATATTCTCGATCGAAAGGCACTTTACCTTCACATTCATCGATAAGTTTTCTCGCGATCTTTTTAACGTATTCGGCCTTTCTTTTTTGGGTACCAACCGGTTTTATAATCTCTTCGATTTTATGTATATCTAAATCTGCTAGTTCGAAAATGTCGTATTTAAATAGTTCTTCCGTAACTTTATTTACTCTTTCATCTGTAGTTTGTGCACTTAGCATCACAGCAAGCAAGAGTTCATAGTCCTTTTTATAGTTTAAAGGACATTTAGGATTAGGAACTAAAATATCGAGGTTATCTAGAATATATTTATTCTTCATCGTCTAACCAATTATAATCGAAGAGAGATTCATTTTTTCTCACTTTCGGTTGTTTCTTCCTTTTTAAATATAAATCAACTTCTTTGCTCGTCTTAAATCCTTTTTTAGCCCATTCGTTAAGAATGGCATCGACATATCTAAGCGTAAAAGAATCATTGAAAATGGCCTCTTTTACAGCGTGATTGATAAGTTCTTCATTGATGTTATTGTCCAGCCATCTATTAATAATTTCGAATTCGGTGGGTGATAATGGTCTCCCAAATTCTCTTTCGAAAAGCGAAAATACTCCATCATCTGATTTTTTCTTTTCTTTGGCATTTATATCGATGGCAATAGATTCGTAAAATGGTGTAAGATCTATTATCTCTTCTACTTTTCCTTCTTTATTTTTTTCCATCTTGATAGATATTAGATTTTTATTTGTGATATTAGCAAAGGCTTTCATTATAGATAGCTCGTCCATGCCAAACTTCTCTATTATTTCATCAATATCCAAAATCGGATGGTTGTTGTTACCACAAAAGTAAATAATTAAAAGGGCTTCATCTAAAGTTAAATCGTTCTTTTTAATCGTTTTTAAAATGTCCTCTGTTATGACGAAATTTTGTTTTTGATATAGTTTAACGATAGTGTTACCCATTTAATTCACTTCCAATTCTCTATAATATATTCTTTCAAGTGTTCCACACTATTTGTTAGGTTACCACTTAATACATTATTAATCAAGTCTTTTTTTACCATTTCGATTTTACTCGTTTCACCGGTTAAAATTCTTTTTATTTCTATGCCTGAAATATTTAATTCTGCTCGATTGTGGATGGGCATAGACAAATAAATTTTGTCTATGTCGTTCAATGGAATTCCTAATATCTTACCAGCGATGGCATTAATATTTTTGCCATATTTGAACATAGTCATTCTATCGATAGTTTTCTTTTTTATTATTTCCCGAATCTCTTCTATTTCGATTCTTTCCTTTTTAGAGAAAGGATAGTTTTTAGAAAACTGTAGTTGAGCCCAACAGCCTAGAATGTCGTCGGTATAGATAAAATTTTCATTAAAATCTATCTCCAAATCGTCTAATAAATTTAATGTCTTGAGAAGACTTAAACCACGACATGCGTTTTCTGAATGTAGAATTTTAGTTAATTCAGCCTTTCGTCTTTCGTATGATAACTCATTCAATAGACTGTGGTTGATTCTTATGAAATCTGTAATTTCATTCGTCAAATCAAAGTTACAAGTCGTGGCTAATCTAACTGCACGAAGAATTCGAAGTGGATCTTCCCTTAATTTCGTATCTGTATCACCGATGGTTCTGATTATTTTGTTCTCAATATCGTATGCCCCATTTAATGGATCAACTATATTACCCTGGCTGTTCATACATATGGCATTTATTGTAAAATCTCGCCTCATCAAGTCTTCCTCTAGATTCGTTATATAATCGACTTTAGAAGGTCTTCTCTTTTTGTAATCTCTTTCCTTTCTAAATGTCGTTATAGTAACCCTGTATTCTTCTAGATGAAATGATAAGCACCCATAATCACTGGTGGAAGGAAGTTGGAACAAATTTGATACCTCTTGAGGTTTAGCAGCTGTCGTTATATCTATATCATAGGATTTTATATTCAAAAGATAATCTCTAACAAATCCGCCTATAATATAAGCTTCAAAACCGTGTTCTTCTAAAATTTTCAGCATTTCAAACATATCCATCTTATCATTCCTCTAGTACGAGTATATTTATTATAGCATCTAATCGATTAGCGAACAAGTAATTAGCAGTAATTTTTTGTCTGAATGCGTTTAATATTCGATCCGATGACGCGACCTAAGTCTAGGACCGTGTTTATAAGTCTTGCTATTGCATTTATAAATGTCGAATTTAAGACTGAGATTGCCCCTCCTTGTATTTCTAATAGTTCAATATCGTTAAGTTTCATTACATTACCTTCTTTCTATTTTTTATTAATTACATTTGTTAGGATTTAAATATCCGTCAACTATGCCGACGATTAAAGTAATCAGGCCGCCTAGACCTATGAGAAAAGCCGTCTTTAAACCAAAAGCTCCTCCTTTTATTTCGAGCATTTCATTTTCGTTTAATTTCATAATTTCCATCCTTCCTAAATTCGATTATTTTTTTAAACTTTGCTTCTTTGTTTCTATGGGTGATATATATGAGTGTGAGCTCTGGCATTTTCAAGAGATTATCTAATATTTCATCTTCCATTTGTTCGCTCACACTCGAAAGAGTCTCATCTATGATCAAAATCGGAGGATTTTTATAGAGGGCTCTTCCTAAAATGATACGCGCTCGTTCGCCTCCTGATAAATTGGAAGCTCCTTCAAGCAAATTAGTGTTTTCTTTTTCTCTTCTTTTGTCAATAAGATCGTCCATCTTAACTATTTTGGAAACTTTTTCAAATCTATCTTTATCGGGATTTATTTGTACTACATTGTCAAATATAGTTGTTGTGAAAAGTTTTTCTTCTTGTCCGATATAAACGCAATAGTTACGTAAAGACTTTACTGAGATCGATGTTATGTCTTTGTCGTTTAGATAAATTTTTCCTCCATAATCTTTTAATTTACCGCTTATTGCTTTCGCAAGTGTACTCTTGCCTATTCCACTGGGACCTTTTAATAGTATTTTTTCGCCACGGACTATTTTGAGAGAGACATTTTTAATAGTCTTACGATAATGGTCATAGGAATAGCTTAGATCATCGATCTTCATGGATTTAAAGTCTCCGTTATATGTGGGAAAATCTTTTTCCTCTTCGACATCGATAAATTCACATATGTTTCTGAAAATCGCTCTTCCTTTAAGGAATTGAGTGAACGTCTCGAGGATACTCTCTATGCTATTAAAGAATAAAGAAAATATACTTGTGAACACTATCAAATCATAAAGTGTGAATTCTGTTCCAAGCGATAAGAAACCTATCAGATTAGAAAGTATTATACCTATTTCAAGCACAAAGTTTCTTTCTAAACGTATCTTGATGTCTCGATTATTTTTTCTAAATGCAGTTTCACTAAAATTTTTAAACTTGTGATCGATCTTTTGGATGTATAAATCTTCTTCGTTTATATTCTTAATGCTTTCACAACCATCCAAGTATTCTACTAGTGATCCCGAATAGTCATTATATGTTCTATAAACTTCTTTTCCATATCTATATGTCTTTTTATATGTAGATATAGTTATGACGAAGTATAAAAGAACGACGATTACATATACTAAAGTGAGATTCTTAGATATGATTAGCATAGCAACTCCGCTTATCAAAAGGGTAATTAAGTCGAGAGAATTTATAACGGTCAAGCGAAGTAAAAATTCTTTTATGGTTGTCATATCTTCGATCTTTTTTACAATTTCACCTACTCTTTTGTTATTTAAATACCTTATAGGAAGTTTAAAAATGTGTGAAGTGAAAGTATTCTGAATTTCTATGTCGATATTTTTCATAATTATAATAAGAACTTTTTCTTTTATAAATTGAAATAAACTATTGAAAATTTGTAAAATTAAGATCATATAAGTTAAAGTAAAAGGGGTTTCAATGATATTTAATAGTTTTAAATGATAGTTTATTATCAATGAGAACAAAAGAATTATTATGCTTAAAATAAATATGCTAATAATTTTGACTCTATTCTTTTTTAAAAGAGGGATAAACATTTTTAGGATCGATATACTTTTCTTGTATTTTATTATCTCTCCTTCTGGGAAAATGATTATTATGTTGTTTTTAAATATCTTTTGAAATTCGTCTTTTTTATAAGCAATCTTACCTATTTCTGGATCCATTGTGAGAACTTCTGATTCGTCTATTGAATATATTACGAGAAAATGTTCATAGCCATTTTTTAACGTATGAGCGATCACAGGGAGTTTATCACGGTTTATACACTCCAAGTTAGTTTTTAAACCATAGGCTTGGAATCCATATTTTTTTAGTGCTGCGACTAGTTCAAGTGCATTTGTACCAGACTTTGTAGTATTAGTATCTTCGAGAGCTGTTTCTAGAGGAACAAAACCTCCATAGTGCGATACTATACTTTGTAAACACCTTGCTCCACACGAGCTGGCATCATCTTGAATATATATATCTTTGTTTTTCACATCTTTCTACCCACCTTTTTAGAAGAACAACCACATATATCTTACGATGATTCTTACTAGTGTTATCAATCTCATAAATTTTGTCATCTCCTTTCTATGCCTCTCTACTATTATTATTCCGGAAAACTTTCATTTTTCTCATTTTTTTATGAAAAAA
>CASRZA010000040.1 GCA_949439935.1 uncultured Bacilli bacterium | reverse complement strand
ACAACTGGTATAAATTTAAAGGAAGCGTCCAAGATGACTCTTATTCGCATTCTCTCGTTTTGACGATCAGAAGCATCATGGAATGCGATGAAAAATCGATGATGAAACCGCCCGAAGTAACAAAGAATACTATGGAGGACTATGTCGACTACGGCTATATCCCAGAATACATACCAGAGGATATCCCAGATGAAGGTTATAACGATGCGAGTTTCTTCGCTTTCGACGACGAAGTACCTGTACCAGAATATGACTTCTTAGACGTTGTAGAAGAACTGCCAAATTCTTTCAAAGCAGAACCTGTCAAAGAAGAAACTAAAATAGAAAATGCACCTGTAAAATCTGAGGAGTCAGAAAACTCGAATGAAGAAAAAACGATTCCAGAAATTCAGGCCTCAGAAGAACCTGTTATGGCAACTCAAGAACTTATAAAACCAGAGCCTATAAAGGAACCCAAAAAAGTTTTAGAAATCTCAAGTGACACCGACGACAAAATACTGATTGGCAGTTCTATAAACGGCATATCTATGGAGATGCGCAATGTCGTCGCTCCAATAAATTCGTGCATTTTCGAATGTAAGATTTTCGACGTCGACTTATTTGAATCGAGCAAAAACAATTTCAAAATCATCACGCTCAAAATAACCGACAAGACCGATTCATACCTTGCAAAGATTTTTACAAAAGACACAGAAGAATATAAGACTCTCATCAAAAATTTTAAAAAGGGCAAATGGATCAAAGTCGAAGGTCAGATCAAATACGACGAATATGCGAAAGACTTAGTTATGAACATAAGAAACGCGATCGAAATTCCGAGCAAAGATACAGTTCTCGAAGACGATGCCGAAACGAAGCGCGTCGAATTGCATAGCCATACTATGATGAGCCAAATGGACGGAGTTCTAGATGTAAATAAATACCTAGATGAACTGAAACGGATGGGCTATAAAGCCGTCGCAATAACAGATCACAACGGTGCTCAAAGTTATCCAGATGCTTTCCACAAAGTATGTGCTTTTAACAAAGGAGTAGAGGACCCTAAAGACAGGTTCAAAGTTATATATGGAACAGAACTTACTATGATCGAAGACTCTGTTTCGATAGTAACAAGACCGCTCGACATGCCTTCACTAGACGCGACGTACTGTGTGTTCGACTTAGAGACGACCGGTTTCAATGCTGGTGGAGGAGATACGATAATCGAAATCGGAGCTGTTTTGATAAAGAATGGTGAAATAATAGAAAGGTTCGACGAATTGATCGACCCAGGAAGGCCACTTCCGAAACGGATAACAGAAGTTACATCTATCACTGACGCCATGCTTAAAGGAAAAGATAACGAAGAAAACGCCATCAAAAGGTTCATCGAATTTGCCAAAGATTATCCGATGGTCGCTCACAATGCAAAGTTCGACGTCTCCTTCATCGAGATGGCCTATCAAAAATACGGGCTAGGCGAATTCACAAACTGTGTCATAGATACTTTGGAACTTTCGAGAGCCTTAGATAATGGTTTTGCTAAACATAGCCTTTCTGCCATAGTAAAGCGCTACAACGTCGAATGGGATGAAACCCAACACCACAGAGGAGATTATGACGCCGAAGGAACTGCTCAAGTTTTAGATAAAATGATCAAAAAGATGTACAACCAAAACATCGAAAACATAAAAGACTTCAACAGTCTCGTCTCGAGTGACGAAATATACAAATATGGAAGAAGCTTCCACGTCAACATCTTAGTACAAAACAAAATAGGGCTTAAAAACCTTTTCAAACTCATCAGCCTCGCAAACACAAAATATCTTTATAAAACTCCTCGAATTTTGAGAAGTGAAATAGCTAACCATAGAGAAGGACTGTTGATAGGAAGTTGCTGCTATGAAAGCGAGATATTCACTAAAGCTAGAATGCTCTCCGACGAAGAGCTTGCAAACTCTATCCAGTTTTACGACTATGTAGAAGTTCAACCACCAGAAGTGTACTCACACCTCATCCAAATGGGAGATTTCTACAATACTATAGATTTACAAAACCACATTAAAAAGATCATAGAGTGTACCAAAAACACTGGCAAAATAATCGTTGCCTCTGGAGATGTACACCATTTCTTGAGGGAGGATAAAGTCAGTCGAGAAATAATCGTCAATCAAAAAGTACCAGGTGGTGGAAGACATCCATTGGCAAAAAGTGACATCAATGATATTCCTTCGCAGCACTTCAGGACTACGAAAGAGATGCTCGACGATTTCTCTTTCCTAGATGATCCACTTAGAAACGAAATCGTCGTTGAAAATACGAACAAGATCGCCGACCTAGTCGAAGAAGTCGAAGTAATAATCGATACTGGGGGCATACCTTTCTCGCCGAAGATCGAAAATTCTGCTGAAACCGTCCGCGAGATGGTATATGAAAAAGCTCGTTCTATATATGGAGAGAATCTCCCGACTCTAATCGAGGAGAGGATAGAACAAGAGCTCAAAGGAATCCTAAAAGGTGGATATGACGTCATCTACTTGATAGCCCAAAAACTAGTCAAACATTCGAACGACGAAGGATATCTAGTTGGCTCTCGAGGAAGTGTCGGTTCTTCTTTCGTCGCAACGATGATGGGTATAACAGAAGTCAACCCTCTACAGGCTCATTACGTTTGCCCTTCTTGTAAACACTCTGAATTCGAAAGTAGTGAAGGAAACTCTTATTCAATAAACTATTCATGTGGGTACGATCTGCCTTCGAAAAACTGTCCTAAATGTGACACCTTAATGAAAAAAGAAGGACACGACATGCCATTCGCGACTTTCCTAGGCTTCGATGCCGACAAAGTTCCGGATATAGACCTAAACTTCTCGGGAGAAAACCAGGCATCCGCTCACGAATATACGAAAGTATTGTTCGGAGTAGACAATGTCTATAGGGCAGGAACGATTGGTACAGTCGCAGACAAGACGGCATACGGATTCGTAAAAGGATACTGCGAAGCCAAAAATATTACGAATATGAAATCGGTCGAGATAGAACGCCTCGCTCAAGGATGCACGGGAGTCAAAAGGACGACTGGTCAACATCCAGGAGGAATAGTAGTCATACCGTCTTACATGGACGTCTACGATTTCACGCCATATCAATATCCGGCCGACGACAATACTAACGCGTGGAAGACAACTCACTTCGACTACCATGCGATCGATGAAAACGTATTGAAGTTAGATATACTCGGTCACGATGATCCGACGATGCTTCGTATGCTTCAAGATTTAAGTGGAATGGACGTTACGACTGTACCTCTAGGAGAAAAAGATACGATGTCTCTATTCTTGAGTCCGGAAATTCTAGGAGTCACTGAAGCTGACATCGAATGCAAAACAGGAACTTTAGCGATACCTGAGTTCGGTACGAAGTTCGTTCTAAAGATGCTAGAAGATACCAAACCTAAGACTTTTGCGGAATTGATAAAAATATCTGGACTATCACATGGTACAGACGTTTGGGCAGGAAACGCTCGCGAACTCATTCAAAGCGGTCAAGCAGAATTTAAAGATATAGTAGGGTGTCGTGATGACATCATGGTAAACCTCATAGCATATGGAATGGAACCAAAAAAAGCATTTAAAATAATGGAATTCGTCCGCAAGGGAAAACCGTCATTCGATCCTGAAACTTGGGCAGGATTCGCCGAAGAGATGCGTGCATGTGAAGTACCAGAATGGTACATAGAAAACTGCCGAAGGATCAAATACATGTTCCCAAAAGCCCATGCTGCAGCCTACGTCATCAGCGCATTCCGCATTGCTTGGTTCAAAGTACACATGCCAATCTATTATTATGCAGCTTACTACAGCGTCCGTTGTAACGATTTCGACATCGAAACGATGTGCGCGGGATATGATGCCATAAAGAAAAAGTTCGATGAAATAAACGATAAAGGCTTCGATGCTGCTCTCAAAGAATCGGCACTAGCAGACGAACTACAACTTGCGATGGAGATGTACAAACGAGGTATAAAATTCAAGATGATAGATCTTGAAAAATCGGATGCTCGAAACTTCGTAATAGACGAAGATGGCAAGAGCCTCATCTTCCCGTTCAGAGGTTTAGATGGACTCGGCGAAAACGTCGCAAGAGCAATATGCGAAGAGCGGAAAAAAGGTGCATTCATAAGTATCGAAGATGTACAAATGCGCGCCAAAGTCAATTCGACTACGATCGAAAAGATGAGGACGCTACACGTTTTCGATGGAATGCCAGAATCTAATCAATTGAGTTTGTTCGATTAAGACATTCAAAATGTCTTTTTCATTTTTCATAAAGATTGTTTTTGAAGACAAATCATAGTATAATTACAATGCGAGTAAAATGATAGGAGATATTACTATGGACGAAAACGATAGATTATTAAAACGATATTTAAAAAAGAAATACTATAAAGACGATTTAAAAATCATTACACTACACGTCGACGACGAAAAGGAACTCTACAATTCACTCGACGGAATGAGAGACACGCTCAGTGACGACGTGACAGACTATTTAGAGAGAAGTGCAGAGACTATCTTGCCACTTAATAAAATCAACATAAAAATAGACTGTAAAAAGAAAGTCGATCTCGAAAATTTTCAAAGATGTCTAAAAGTTCATTATGGAATAGAAAATCTAAACTGCGAAAGGATCGAAAAGATGGTAAATAATAAGAAAATATTTTTGCTCGCCGTAGCGGTAATCACAGCGATATCCTTTGCGTTTAAAGATAGCCTTTACGAGATCAAATCTTTCGCTTTGACGCTTTCGATTTGGGAATACATAGACATGAAACTGTATAAAGACGAAGAGGAGGATATCAAAAAATATATCTTCGAACTCCTAGAAAATGCTACAGTTGTAGAATAAAAAGTTCTAATAAAATGATAAAAAGTATAAAGATGTTGACTTTTCCAACATTAATGCATATAATAATAACGAGTTATGGGGTGATTTTATGAAAGAAATCAATTATGAAAAAGTCGGATATAAGCTTAAAAAAGCTCGTGAATATTTAAATCTGACTCAAGAACAAGTTGCTAATATTTTAAAATTGGGGCGAGACGCCATCATAAGAATAGAGAAAGGAACGCGCAAAATAACGGCTGAAGAGTTATCAAATTTCTCAAGTCTTTATAAGATAAGTATGGAAAACATTATAGACGACCACGTCCTCGAATATACAGATCAAGCCTTCGCGAGAGGATTCGAAAGCTTGAGTGACAAAGACAAGAAAGAAATATTAGATCTTATAAAGTTTAAAAACGATTATAAGAACGCGCAGCTCAAATAACGATGCAATATAAGAAAGAAGCAAAACTTCTAGCAGAAAAAATATTAGACGAGCAGATAGAAGAAGATGGAGAGCTTACCTTTCCGATCGACCCCTTTAAATTACTTAAAAAACATGACATACTTTTTACATTTTTAGATTTTGAAAACTTAGAAGGAATAATAATAAACGATGAAGACAACGTCACGGCAGTAGGTATAAATAGAAATCGACCATGGACGAGACAAAGGTTCACCGCTGCCCATGAATACTGTCATT
Organism: uncultured Bacilli bacterium; assembly: GCA_949439935.1. GTDB lineage: Bacteria > Bacillota_I > Bacilli_A > RF39 > UBA660 > RUG11867. The sequence continues at coordinate 8,454 of CASRZA010000040.1, read as the reverse complement.
TTATAAAGGATATAAATCAAAATTTCGACGAAGTTAAGAGGATCGATTGCTTAACAGATGCTAAATCGACTATAGAGAAGTTTGCCGATGAATTCGCATCACACTTGCTCGTCCCGACAGATGTTCTAAAAGAAAAGTGTAATCAATATAAAAACAAAGATGGCTTTGTCTCTTTTCAAGATGTCACAAAGATAGCTGAGTTTTTTGGCGCAAGTTTTCAATGTGTACTTTATAGAATCGCTTTCGAGCTCAAGATGATAGAAGGCGATACTTCTACAGAGGAGCTTTTAAAGAGGATAAAAGAATACAAACCAGATAAAAAAAGAGCTAAACTTATCGAAACGAACAACGACCACGAACTGATCGGAAATGTCATAAATAGCCTGAGTTATTGTATGGTCGATTTGACAGACAACATAGGAACCAAATTTTTAAATAATTATATCTATTACGATAACAAACTAGAAGGGATAACACAAGAAAACGTCCCTTACATCTTAGCAGACTTATCGTTCAATAAGGAAAAAAGCGAATTTTTTAAACCGACCGATGAAAATATTATAATGACTCTCGGCAATTGGAAATTACAAGAGTTTGTACTATCGACGGGCGATAAACCAGATATAAGGATCTGTAAGTATCTACATAAACTTTTGAATTCTTTTACTCCTTATCCAGAGTATTCTGGTTCGTATAGGACAGGGAATGCCATGATAAAAAGTGGTACAATTCAACCAGTTAACTGGGAAGACATAGGTACAGAAATAGAAAAACTTGCGTGTGAATTAGACAAATTTATCAAAAGTTCAAAAAAAATGAGTACCGACAAGTATATCGAAAACTCGATAATATTCATGTATAAGTTTATCATCATACATCCTTTCAACGACGGAAACGGTCGTGTCTCGAGAGCACTCCTAAATTGGCTTTTGAGACAGAAAGGAATACCTCCTGTTTACATCGATGACAAAAGTAGAAAAGAGTACTATGAGGCTCTATCACATGTCGATTTAGAAAACGATTTTATTCCTCTTAAAGTCTTGATCGAGAAGAGGGTGATAAACACTTTGATCGAATTACACGACTATTTATTTATAGAAGAAAATACTTGCTCATAAATTAGACAAATTGCTCTGTTAATTTGTCTTTTGTTTTGGTATAATTTAATTATATATAGGAGGATTAAGAAGTGAGAGATTATTTAATTAGCATCAATTTTTCAGAAAAAAACGTATCTATAGTTTTAGATTATTGTAGGAAACTCGACTTAGACGCAGCCACGATGAAGGAAAGTCAAAAATCTATAGGTTTTCTATTGGGATTTGGAGTTCCGGAAAATTCCTTCATATGGATGTTAAAAAAGGAAGCGAAATTACTCACTTTGACTATTGACGAGCTTGAAAAAAGAGTTAAAGACCTAGAACACTTAGGATACAACAAAAAAGAAGTCTTAAAGTTAATATGCGCAAATCCGTTCGTGCTTACAAAGCCGATTGATTACGTGACCCACGTTCTCGATTTTCTAGTACATAAAAAAGTAAAACCTAACGTTGCAAGGAGAGCGACTATAGATGCTCCTTTCATATTCGATTATACCGTAGAACAATTAAATAATGAACTATCTAGAATCGAATCTTTAGAATTTACGAGTGCACAAGCCCTAAAGGTCCTCGTTCATTATCCGAAGATTTTAAAAAAGGACGATAGATTCATATTAGATTTAATTCAAGATTTGATGGATTGTGGTTTAACTCCCGAGGAGGCCAAACATCTGATTTCTTTTTCTAAAATCGTGTTAAGACACCCAAGGCAAGATATGTTGAATAGGATAAGATTTCTACTTTCGTTAGGCCAGAAAAAAACTGTTCTTTCCGATTCTTTCGCATTGATCTCTAGATTAGAACTTATGAAAGCTAAAGCAAAATATTTAATGGAACAGGGGTTCCGTAGTCCAGAAAATTTAAGGAGATACATGTTTGCTTCTAGTAAAGATTTTAAAACCACATTTCTAGTGTCTCCTCAAGAATTACTTATAACATATAGAGTAAGCACTGAATTAGAAATGATGAGACGACTAAAATTAGCGACAGAAGGCAAGACTGGAAACAACTAAAAATATGGATGTATTGGCGAATTACTTAGACGCTGAATCTTTAACCGAAATTCTGACGACAAATGGTGATATTTTAATCCTCGACGATGAAGAAATCGAATCTATGATAAGTATTCTCGTTGAAATCGGGCTATCTACTAAAGATATCTCCGAGATTATATGTACAGATCCTTTCTACATCACGAGGACTTATAGTGATATCGCATCGCTTTTAGACATTCTAAAGTCTCTATACGGGAGCGAATTAAAAGAGTTGATTAAAAGTAGTCCTTGGATCCTTGAAAAATGTCCATTCGAAATGAAAGACTTTATTTTCGAAAAACAAAAAGAAGGTTTCGATAAAGATACTTTACAGGAACTGGTCTTATTAGAATGTGCTTAAATCTTTATCAGAGTACGACACAATCGTCGACAAAAAATTATCTTAATTTATCCTTTTGTTCTTGCAAAATGTCGAAATATAGTGATATAATCATATTAGTGTGAACGGAAGGAGGGATTTTGATGACAAAAGTAGTGGTAAATAAGGGCGACGTCGATGGTGCATTGAGAAAGTTCAAAGTTAAAGTTGCTCGTAGTGGTGTCCCTTCTGAACTAAAGAAACACAAGTGCTATACTAAGCCAGGTGTTAAAAGACGTGAAGAGAAGAAAGAGCAAATCAGAAACGCTCGCAAGAGAAAGAGAAGAGACTGATTTGACTTCTATCTGAAAATATGATACATTTAAAGGGCATAAGTGATTATGCTCTTTAAAAAAAGTCGGTGACCCCAGCCATAAATCGGGAACTAAAAAAGTAGACTAGAGAACGCTATACTCTAGTCATTTATTTTGTTATAATAACTCATACCGATGAATAGGGGGTAGTGATTATGAATTATGTAAAACTAGTAAAAATCGAAACAAGTTATTGCGATTATCTAAGAAAATATGATCATCGTGTCGCTTATAACAAAGATAATAAAGATTTAAGGCCTTTTGTAGGGGCTTTATTTACAGTAGAAGATAAAGAGTACTTCGCACCACTTTCGAGTCTTAAATCTAAACATCTTAAAATGAAAAATACACACGACTTTTTAAAAATCGATGGTGGCAAACTCGGCGCTATAAATTTCAACAACATGGTTCCTGTAAAGTCAAGTAATTACTAGTTATTAGATTTAAATGTCGTTTCCAGTAATAACAAAGAAAGACTTTATCAATCATTATTAAGAAAACAATTTATTTGGTTAAACGAAAATTACGAAATGATCACTAAAAAGTCTTTAAAATTATATAAACTATATAAAGAAAATCGCTTAGGCGAAAATATAAAATCTAGATGTTGCGACTTCCCATTACTTGAGGAAAAATGCGACAAATTTGACAAACAAAAAGTGTCAGCATAATTCTGGCACTTTTTCTATGCTAATTCAATATCGTATATTTCCCTGATCGGTATGAGTTTTTGACTCTTAGTGACTAAATTGTTGTTTGTCTTACCTATGATCGTGTATTTCTCCTCGTTATTTTCAAAGACGATAATACAATCTATAGAATACAAGGTAGAATCATTTTTAAAAATCTTATTTATTTTTTCAATAACTCGTTTCTCGTTTCTCGTTTTTTTCTCATCTTCCAACTTGCCATAGCTGTAGCTTCTATTATTGTGAAGACTTCTATCTATCGGATTAGCAAAAACTTTAGGTAAATCTTTCAATTTTATTCTTCCTCCCTATAATAAATATATTAAATTTGTCAATAATAAGAATATGAAAAACAAGAGTTTAAGAAAAAATTTTGTAATACTGCTTCCACTTGTGCTTTTACTGTGTATAAGTCTTTTAAACATGTATGGCGCTTCTTTCATAAGTGGACTCTATAGTAGAAATCTTACCAAACAATTCTTGTGGATACTCATCGGATTTGGTATCATGTATACGACTTACAAGATAGATTTACGTTTTCTTCTAAAATGTAGTGGCATTTTTTATATACTAGGATGTCTTTCATTAGTTTTAGTTCTCTTTTTTGGAAAGAACGTAAATGGCGCAACATCCTGGTTCAAAATCGGACCATTTAGTTTCCAACCGAGTGAACTCTTTAAATTCTTTTACATCCTTTATCTTTCAAAAGTCATAAGCGAAGATAAAAAAGGAGGAATAGTTCGAGCTTTTAAAATAATATTTTTAACTTTCATACCGTGCATTTTGATTTTCTTAGAACCGGATACAGGAGTAGTTCTAATGTACCTTCTCATGATGTTCGGACTTTTACTGGCAGGAAAAGTACAAAAAAAATACATCATACTGCTCATTTTAACCGCCATTGCGTTCATAGGTGGTTTCTTCTTGCTATACTTCTTTAATGGCGAACTCTTTCTCGAACTATTCGGCACGAGCTTTTTCTATCGCGTTGACAGACTTTTAAATTTTAAAGATTCCTCTTCTTATCAAATAGGAAATGCTTTAATCGGAATCGGTTCGAGCGGGTTATTCGGTTTAGGATTGACATCCCCAAAAATTTACGTTCCTGAGGTGACGACCGATTTCGTCTTCGATTTAACGATCCTTAACTTTGGACTTCTAATAGGCATCCTCGTAGTTTTAATCTACGCAGTTCTTCTTGGATTACTTTACAAAAGTATCTTAAGTTCCAAAAAAAAGATAGACAGGTGCATCTTATCGGGCATATTTTACATGATGCTTTTTCAAGTAGGGGAGCACATACTCATGAATTTAGGACTAACTCCCATCACAGGAATAACCTTGCCGTTTCTTTCTTATGGAGGTTCGAGCCTGATAAGCTATTTTATGCTCTTTGCTCTAGTATTAAAAATAACTACTAATAATAGTAGTTATAATTAGAACCCCCATAACTATATCCTCCCCCGTATGGTACAGGTCTAGGCGGATAAGGATAATACTGAGGTGGCTGATTCACATATACAGGTCTAGGTCTCGAAAGTCCTACGACCGCCGCGCCACCCAAACCACCTAAAAGAAATGGAACCCAAAAGAATCTGTCGCCATCTCTAACTAAGTAGTAATCGTAGTTGTTGTTTCTCATAATATACACTCCTCATTATAAGATATGAAAGAGTGCGAATTTTGCTAGTCAGTATATAATCTAAATATCGATATAGACGCTTTATCAAAAAGCCTCATCTTATACTTAGAAGTCCCGAGACCACTAGAAATATAAAGTTCCATCTTTCCATGCCTATAAAACTCGTCATAATAAGTAGAAGCACCGTCGATATTATAATAATCTTTAACGATAGGGATGTTTATCTCACTATTATGAGAGTGTCCCGCGAGCATGAGAGAAATGTTGTAATCTTCTATATATTTAGCTGTATCAGGTTCGTGAGCCAATAAGATCCTATAAGTTGCCATATACGTCGTATCTTCCTCTTCACTAGGGTAGGAAAAAGTCGTATCATAATCTTGTGCTCCAGCTCTTAAAGAGTCGAGTCCATAAAGAACTATGGGTGTAAGGCCTTTATAATAGATGAGTTCATAGCTGTTCGACAGATCCTCAAATCCAGACTCTTTCATCATTTCTTCATAGACACCGCTATATACGTCATCATCGCCTCTGATAGAATACTTCCCGATCAAAGGATCTATCTTTGAAAGTTCTTCGATCGCTTGTGTTTTCTCCTTATCCGAAAGTTTATAACTGTTCGATACGATGTCGCCAGTAAATACCACGACATCAGGATTTAAGGAGTTGATCTCTTTAACCAACTTTTCCAAGTCGCTTACAAAAAAGGTCGAACCCAATTCCAAGTCGCTGAACTGAACTATAGAAAATCCGTCGAAACTCGAAGGTATAGACTCGTTTACGATGTTGTACTCTCTAACTTTAAATCCCCGAGGCCCTATATAACGGGCATAAATATAGACGAGTCCAACTAATAACAATCCTACGATGAGATAAGAGAATAGGGGACGCTTAGGTTTTTCGTCATACTTTTTAACTCTAGTAATAGTTTCTTCATCTTTTTTTTTGCTCATAAAATCACCTAAATTCCAAATAAAATCGTCAATACTGCAAAAGTGTTATTCACTGCGTGAGCCAAAATGCTCGAATACACGTTGTCAGTGTCAAAAAATATATAGCTGAAAGTCATACCTAATATACTGTATGGTATTATATAGAGGACCATGATCCAATCAAGGTCGACGGTTATTACGTGCAAAGCTCCAAAAAAGATTCCAGTCGCAAGGACATAAGACCATTTCTTTTTAAAGACGTTTTTAAAATTCAGTCTAAAAAGTAACTCTTCGATCACAGGTGCTAAGGCGCACATATAAATGATAGAAAACATCGGTACCTCGTTCAACATTTCCCGATTTGCCTGTTCGTTAAGAGGCAAATCCTCCAAAAAAGTTTGCAGTATGAGATTAGATACTACCATCATGCCCATTCCCAACAACAAATATTTAAAAGTTTTCTTCATTTTATTTTTATAGTCGCTTCTAAATTCTCTCCATTGTCCTTTGAGTTTGGCTTTTAACAAATACACTACTAATCCCAAGCATAAAAGCGAATCTATCATCAAGAATATAGTCGAGTCTATGTACTTTCTCAGTCCGAAGCCGAGATAAATATATTGTGCTAATTCAAAGATTATATAATATATAAAGATTATACTTATCGACCTAGTCACTCCATCTTTTTTCATGAGTATCACCTAGCAAACATTTTATCATAATATCTGCGTTTTTGCTTTAAAATTTTAAATCATTATGTTATAATTGTTATTAGAGTAGGTGACAAGATGACAAAATATGTAAAGTATCTGCTAATGTTTATGTGCTTTCTTTTCGTATGCTCAGTTGAAGTAAATGCTGCAGACTCTTGTCCATCGGACTTAAAAAAAGAGTTGTCACAAACTGCAGCACACATAAAAGTTAATTATGAAATACAGGACAAAAGCGAAACGAAAGATATAGAAGTAAATGGCACAAAGACGACTTATAAAGTACCAAACTATGCTTTTGTGATTTCGATCTATAATCTTACAAAAGACTTCACTGCGAAGGTGCAAACTAATTCTTCTGTAGCAGCTAACAACAAATACCTAAGCGTTTACTACGACGAGACCGTCGAAGGAAACTATTCCCTTTATGACTATAATATAGGCGAGGTCTACAACTATACGATCACCATTCAGTCGAACAACCCAGATTGTCCTAATAAGGTGTTTAGGACGTTTAGAATAACTAAACCTAAATACAACGCCTACAGCGAGTATACGTACTGCCAAAACAGTTCTAACTATTATTGTCAAAGATTCGTAAGCAACGATCTCAAAATAAAAGATACCGCCGACTTTATAAAAAGGATCGCTGTCAACAACGAAAAGAACAATCCTAATAAAGGATTTTTGGATGCCAACCAAGAGATAAAAGACACTCTTAAGAAGAACTGGCCTCTATATCTTGCAATATTTGCAGGAATTGCTCTAATTATAATAGCGACGATTTTTTACCTAAAAAAGCGCCAAAGAAAAAAAGGGTGGAAAATATGAAGAAGTGTATCGTAGCGATTATCGCTTTTATGATGTTTTCGGGAGTACAGGCGTGGGCTGATAAAGAGTGTACAGCCTTACAAGTCGAGGAGGGCCAAACTCTACTTGGAGGCGTTACATACAGCATAGAATATGCGGACAATTATATGGACTTCGGAGGCAATTTTCAAGAAGGATACATGAGATTTAAATTGGCGAATCTGCCTTCTGGATATTATGCCTCTATCAAAACTAACGAAGGAAATTTTGTCTTAAATGACAATCAGTCTTTCGCTCACATATCCGGAGGAGTTCATGAAATCGTCTTTTATTCAAACGCGTGTGACTCTCCGATAAAATCTTTTGGATTTAAAGTCCCACACTATAAACAATTTTGTGGGAAAGACACTATAAAATGTGAAGAGAACGCTTGGTTCGATGGAACATACGAAAACAGCATAGCCAATCAGAATAAAAAACCAAAAAGCAAACTTAGCATTATACTGGTCGTAGTTCTAGTCGTGTTGATTTTAGTGATCGTGATCTTTATAGTGGTGACTATTAAAAGGAGGAAAGCGCGTGAAAGAGGTTTTTAAGCGTGTTATATTTATTATATTGATCTGCGTCTTTTGGACTTCTAGCGTACAGGCAATAAGTGAAGACTGTGGCAATAAAGAGTTTTGGGATCCATGGGATTGGACAGCGACAGTACGAAGTCCAGGTTATGGAGCTAATCCTCTAGAAGATCTTCGCGATTATACTGGTTCGATGCCACAAAACTTCGTCTACAATATCACAAATGCGAGTATGAACGGTAGCGATGTATTGACGATCCAAGGTTGGG
>CASRZA010000039.1 GCA_949439935.1 uncultured Bacilli bacterium | reverse complement strand
CTGAGAAGCAAGTACAAAAAGCTGAGAGGCAAGTTCAGAAGGTTGAAAAGCAAGTACAAAAAGCTCGTGAAGAGAAATATGAGACGGCAAAGAGTTTATTTCGAGAGGGAATGTCTCTAGAAAACATACTCAAACACATAAAATTTACATCTACTGAAATTGAAAAATTGAAGTTGATGTTATAGACGATGAAGACTCCAAATTATGGGGTGTTTTCATTTGAGAATGTTCTAAATATATGTTATTCTTATTAAAGAAGGGATGTGAAACTGATGTATGCAGAAGTGTTGATCGAGTACAAAGTAAAAAGTCTAGACAGAAGTTTCACATATGAAATACCAGAAGGCTTGAGAAACATAATTAAAGTTGGAATGAAAGTGAGTGTTCCTTTCGGCCAAGGGGATTCGCTCATCAACGGTTTTGTGACTAACATTAAATATGATTCAAATTTAGGGAATCTCAAGTCGATCGTCGAAGTGACCGATAGAGAATTGGTTTTAAATGAAGAACTTATGGAATTGGGAAAATATTTGAGAGACACGACTCTTTGTACTTTGATAAGCGCCTATCAGACTATGCTCCCATCGAGTTTAAAGATAAAGACGATCAAGTCTAATTTTCAAAAAGTCGATACCTATTTGAAATTGAAGATGCCGAAAGAATTTATTAAAAGTTATTTAGAAGAAACGAAAGGAAAAAATCAAAAAGAGATTTTAGAAATCTTGTTAAAAGAAGAAAAGATTTTAAAGAAAGATCATAGTGCTAGCACGGTAAAAACTCTTTTGACGAAGGGATTAATCGAAGAAGAGAAAGTGCCGACTTACAGGATAGATAAAGAAAATGCCAAAGATTTTTCTAAAGTCACTTTAACAGAAGATCAACAAAATTGTTACGACGAAGTAATGGCGAATTTAGATGTGGCAAATACGTATCTACTACATGGAGTAACCGGTTCAGGAAAGACTGAAGTCTACATGCATCTTATCGAACAAGTGATAAAAAAGGGCAAATGCGCGATCATGCTCGTTCCAGAAATCACTTTGAGTATGCAGATAGTCAACAATTTCTATAAGAGATTTGGAAGTGATGTTGCGATCTTACACAGCGCTCTTTCCCAAGGCGAGAAATATGACGAATATTTGAAGATCATGCGGGGAGATGCCCATATCATAGTAGGAACGAGAAGTGCCATTTTTGCACCGATAAATCGGTTAGGCATAATAATCATCGACGAAGAACAAAGCGAATCTTACAAGCAGGATAACACTCCGAGGTATAATGCCATAGATATTGCAAAGTGGAGAAGTGAATATCATCGGATTCCGTTAATTTTGGGAAGTGCAACTCCAACTTTTGAAACTTATGCGCGAAGTTTAAAAGGAGTCTATAAACTTTTAACACTGCCTAAAAGAGTAAACGACGCGAAATTGCCTGTAGTTAAAGTTGTCGATATGGCTGAGGAAGCGAAAAAACGCAACATGGTGTTAAGTGGATATCTAAAAGAACAGCTTAAAAATAGATTGGAGTTGCATGAGCAGAGCATCCTTCTTTTGAATAGGAGAGGCTTTGGGACACTCGTCACTTGTACTTCTTGTGGGTATACTTTTAAATGTCCTAACTGTGATATAACTCTGACGTATCATAAATCTTCTAATGCTCTTCGTTGTCATTATTGTGGCTATTTTTTGAGGAAACCAGAAAATTGTCCCGAATGTAAAATGCACGACATACAAGATTCTGGGGTCGGTACTGAAAGGCTCGAAGAACAGCTTCACAAGTTGTATCCAGAAGCGAGAATAGTTAGAATGGATGCCGATACTACTTCGAAAAAAGGGAGCCATGAAAAAATTATCCAGGACTTCAAGGACGAAAAATATGATATTCTATTGGGTACACAGATGATAAGTAAAGGTCTAGATTTTCCGAAAGTAACTCTCGTGGGGGTAGTAAGTGCCGATGCCAGTTTGAATATACCAGATTTTAGGAGTGGTGAGAGGACTTATGCACTTTTGTCACAAGTTGCAGGCCGTGCAGGACGAAGCGGTTTGGAAAGCGAAGTAATAATACAGACATACAATCCCGATAATTTTACTATCAAAATGGTCGAGATGGGAACCTTTTTAAAGAATTATCAGTATGAGATGAGTATACGTAAAAAATTAAAATATCCTCCATACTATTATTTAGTCGGAATAAAGGTTTGTAGTAAAGTCTATGAGGATGCGAGCATCGAGGCTACCAAAGTCTATAATCATATCAAAGGGAGCATCTCTCGAGAGTCTATAATACTTGGTCCGACGACAGCGGGGGTTTTTAGGATCAACAGTGTATATAGATTTCAAATAGTTATAAAATATAGACACGACGAAAGTCTTACAAAGAGTTTAAAAGAGATAGATGAAATGTACATCGATCACAAGACGGTTTATCTAGAGATAGACATGAATCCATATTATATATGATAGAGCAGAAAATAAAGATGGGAGATGGTTAATTTATGAATATTAAATCTGAAGATCTCAATTATGAGAAAAAACATTTGGCAGAAGTCGTGAGTATGATCAGAGCTATCATCAAAGAAAAGAATGTAAACATACAAGATTATAAAGCTAGCATCGTAGAACGTAAAAGATTTATGTATGAGCATTCAAACGAGTTTTTTGGGGCGGACTTATATGCCCACATGAACGAAGAGGACTTAAACGTTAGTATTTTAAATAAAGATATCATAAAGGTCTATAAATTACATAGAAGTTTAGAAACACCTTATTTTAGTAGAATAGATTTTAAGACTTCAGAAGGAACGGATACTTTTTATATAGGATTGACGGGAATAGATAAAGATTATGATATTATCGTCTATGATTGGCGTGCTCCCGTTGCAAATTTATATTATAATTACGGTATAGGGGCTTCTTCTTTCGAAGGTGGAGCCGGTATGATAGAAGGAGAAACGGTCCTTAAGCGTCAATTCGATATAAAGATGGGTGAACTTTTGAGTGTTTACGATAACGAAGTCGGGGTAAACGACGCACTCTTAGAGAGCGTGTTGCAAAATAACACTAGCGAATACATGAGAAATATCGTCGATACGATCCAAAAAGAACAAAATGAAGTAATAAGGTATTCTGGGAATAGTTCTTTGATAGTCGAAGGTGTCGCTGGAAGTGGCAAAACGAGCGTAGCATTGCATAGAGTAGCCTATCTTCTTTATAATCAAAAAGATCTAAACGATAAAAACGTTCTCATATTCTCTCCGAGCGATGTGTTTACTAGCTACATCTCAAACGTATTACCAGAACTAGGAGAAGAAAACGTTTTGACGACAACTTTTAAAGATTTTGCAGAAAACTATATAAAAGGTTTCAGTATAGAAAGTTTGCCTGAGTTTATCGAGAGATATTATGAGGGCGAAAAGTGCTCAAATGACGATACGATAAAATACAAACTGTCGATCGAGTATAAAAAAGAATTAACCGGGAAATTGCAAGATTATTTCGATTCGCTCAAGTTCAAAAAGAAGATCGGTCTTAAAAAGACTTTCATCAGTAGCGAGGAGTTAAATAAGTTAAAGGAAGGCGTTCCGAAGGGTCTATCTTTTTGCGATAAAATAAATTACTTAAGTGAGAAAGTGTGCTCTAAATTCAAGATCGCCGAAGTTGGAAATTCTAGTAAGATGTATAAAATACTCATGAAAATTCTAGAAGTGAACACAGATGCTGTTTCTTTATATGTTTCATTAACTGGTTGTGAATTGAAAGGAAGAGTTCCTTATGAGGACGTTTTTGCGACCTTATATGTGTATTTTGAAGTGAATGGCTATCCTAATTTAAACTATCTAAAAGAGATCGTCATAGACGAAGCCCAGGATTATTCACTATGGCAGTTTGAAATGTTCAAGAAGATCTTTAACGGTGCGACGTTTACGATTCTAGGTGATAAAAATCAAGCTATAAATCCTTATTTACACTATGATACATTGGAAGAAATAGTAGGGGTATTTAAAAATTCAAAATATAAAAAACTCGGCAGGACATATCGTTCTAGTAGGGAAATCATCGAGTATTCTAATAAGATTTTAGGACTCGAAGGAGTAGAATCTGTGAGGTCTTCGATAGGAATAGCCGTCGAAGAAGTAGAGGCAAACGATATGTGTTCTTCGATCGGTGAATGTGTTAAACGATATAGAGAAAAATCATTTAAACGCCTTGCCATAATAACTAAAACTAATGGCCTTGCGAAATTTATTAAAGAAAGAATAAATTGTCAAGACGTCGAAATTTTACCTGTCTACATGGCAAAAGGACTAGAATATGATGCGGTGATTCTCTGTAAAGATGATTTTAATGAAGTGGACAAGTATCTTTTATATGTCGGTGCTACGAGAGCTTTACACGCTCTAACTGTAGTCGGAGAAAGCATCTAGAATTTTATAAAGATGACTTTTGGAGGTTTAGTTGAAAACTAAGTTTTGTTTTCTTTTGTCGAAAGAGTATCATCAGATGCACTTTTTTGTTATCATGACAATAGGTGAACAAAGTATGGATATTATATATAAAAAGGGAACATTATATGTGTATTTAGAGGAAGATATGAATGCGAGGATTTTGAGAAACTTGGAAACGAGAATCGAACGAATCATGTCTGCTTATGGGATCGAAAATCTTGTAATCGATACGTTGGGAGAAAACCACGAATATATGGAATTGTTTGAAAGTAGGTTTAATAGAAGACATAGAACCAAAGTAATAATCAAGTAATAGAATTTTTTTTGTAAATTTTAGCAAATTTAGTTGACAAGTGCTAACTATAGTCATATAATTATTTTAGCACGTGTGATTATAGAGTGCTAAAAAGAGGTTATAATATGAATGAAAGGCAGAAGGTATTACTTAAAGAGATAGTTGAATCGTATATACAAGATGCGAAGCCTGTCGGCTCGAAAGCTCTAGTTGATAAATTAAAGTGTTCGAGTGCTACTATCCGCAACGAGATGAGTGCTTTGGAAGATCTAGGTTATCTAGAGAAGACGCACACTTCGAGTGGACGAGTACCATCTAAGGAAGGTTATAAGTATTATGTCGAGAACATCATGCAACCGAAGGAGTTAAACGGGGAAGAGATGCTCAAGCTTCAGACGATCTTCTCGAATAATAATTTGGTTTTATCGGATGCGATCAAGGAATGCTTGGAAATAATCAGCGAGATAACTAACTATACGAGCATCGTACTTGGAAAAGAGTCAGAACATAACACTTTGAAGCAAGTGCAGATAATACCGTTGGATGATAGGAAGGTTTTGGCTTTGGTCGTCGCTTCGAATGGGCACGTCGAAAATAAGCAGGTGTTGATACCCGAAGATGTCGATTCTCGAGAAATCGTCAAAACTTCGGAGATCATTAATAAACATCTAACAGGAACGCCGATAAGCGAAGTTCCGTCTAAATTGGAATTCGAAATTAAACCTCGATTGTCGTCTATAATCAAGGAATATGAAAGTGTGTATAATATGTTCCAAAACGTCTTCAACGATTTTGCCGAGAAGAACAGCGACGTGTTCTTCGGCGGAAGGACTAACATTTTGAAGCAACCTGAATTCGATGAAATCGATAAGGTAAAGAACATCATGGAAAAGTTGGAAGATTATGAGATAGTCAGAAGGATCGAATCTAACGAAGATGGCGTGAACATATATATCGGCGACGAGAACGAGTTCGACAAGGATGTGACTGTCGTGAAGACAAGTTATAAAGCAGCCGGAGAAGAAGGAACGATCGCGATCATAGGTCCTACTAGAATGGAATATGATAAAGTCGTGACTCTGTTGAACTTCTTGAAAAGCCAGATAGAAAGGTGATTAAACGAATGGAAGAAGAAAATAAGGTGCAGGAAGAAATAGCACCACAAAAGAAAAATAAAAAACATGGAAAAGATGCGCAAATCGAAGAACTAGAGGCTCAAGTTGCCGAACTCACCGATAAATGTGCTAGAGCTCAAGCAGAAGTCATAAACTTTAAAAGAAGAAAAGAAGATGAAACAGCTTTGAGACTCAAGTATTGTAACGAGGAGTTACTCTTAAAATTTGTAGGAGTATGTGATAACTTCGAACGTGCGATAAAGATGGACGATCAGAATTTGGATGACGAAGTTAGCAAGTTCTTGAGTGGATTTAAGATGATGTATACTAATATGGTCGATATTCTAAAGTCTTATGAAGTCGTCGAAATAGATTGTTTAGATAAACCGTTCGACTCTAACTTCATGGAGGCTATATTAGTCGAACATTATGATGGTAAAGATCCACATACCGTGGTTGAAGTCCTACAAAAAGGATATATGTATAAAGATAAGTTATTGAGACCTGCTATGGTCAAGATCAACGATTAATTAAAGGAAAGGTGAATAAATTATGAGTAAAATAATAGGAATAGATTTAGGTACGACTAACAGTTGCGTATCTGTATTAGAGGGAGGAGAACCTCACGTAATAGTAAATCCAGAGGGAGCGAGAACTACTCCGTCTGTAGTATTTATCAAAAATGGAGAAGAGACTGTCGGAGAGGTTGCAAAGCGTGGTGCGATTTCTAATCCGAATAACACGATCTACTCTATAAAGAGAAAGATGGGTACTAAAGAAAAAGTCGAAGTCGACGGCAAGAGCTATACTCCAGAGGAGATAAGCGCTAAGATTTTGATGAAGTTGAAGAGCGATGCAGAGAGTTATCTAGGGGAAAAAGTTACGAAGGCTGTCATCACAGTACCTGCGTATTTCAACGATTCTCAAAGACAAGCTACTAAAAATGCCGGTAAGATCGCCGGTTTAGAAGTAGAACGTATCATAAATGAACCTACCGCGGCTGCTTTAGCATACGGTATCGACAAACAAGATAAAACTCAAACTATCTTAGTCTATGACTTAGGTGGAGGAACATTCGACGTCAGCATACTCGAATTAGGAGATGGAGTATTCGAAGTTAAGTCTACGAGTGGTAACAACAACTTAGGTGGAGACGATTTCGACGACGCGATCATAAACCATTTAATAGATACATTCAAAAAAGAAAATGGCGTCGATCTTGCTAAAGATAAAATGGCCATGCAAAGACTTAAAGACGCAGCTGAAAAGGCTAAAAAAGATTTGTCTGGTATGACTACAACTCACATCAGCTTACCATTCATTTCTCAGGGTTCAGACGGTCCATTGCACTTAGAATTGGATCTTACTAGAGCTAAATTCGAAGACTTATGTCACGACCTTTTCGAGTCTACTCGCGAGCCAGTTAAAAAAGCTCTTAAGGACGCAAAATTGTCTGCAAGTGACATCGACCAAGTGGTACTCGTCGGAGGTTCAACTCGTATACCTTACATCCAAAACTTGGTTAAGAACGAACTCGGTAAAGAACCTAATAAGAGCGTCAATCCAGATGAAGTCGTCGCAATGGGTGCAGCTATCCAAGGTGGTGTCTTGACAGGTGAAGTAGACGATCTAGTATTATTAGACGTAACACCGTTATCTTTAGGTATCGAGACTATGGGTAATGTCATGACAGTCTTGATTCCTAGAAATACGACTATACCTGCAAGTAAGAGCCAAGTGTTCTCTACGGCAGTCGATAATCAGCCAGCAGTCGATATTCACGTATTACAAGGTGAGAGACCTATGGCAAGTGACAATAAGACTTTGGGTAATTTCCAGTTAGGAAATATCTTACCTGCTAGACGCGGTGTACCTCAAATTGAAGTTACATTCGACATCGATGCCAACGGTATAGTAAACGTCAAAGCGAAGGATTTAGGAACTAATAAAGAACAGTCTATAACGATCACTTCTAATACTACTTTGACTGACGAAGAAGTAGAGAAGATGATGAAAGAGGCAGAAGCCAATAAGAAAGAAGACGAAAAGCGTAAGGAAGAAGCAGAAATCAAGAACGATGCCGACCAAATGGTATTCCAAGCAGAACGTTCTATCGAAGATTTGAAAGATAAGATATCAGATTCAGAGAAGAGCGAGCTCGAAGAAGCTATTAAAAATACAAAAGATGCTATCGAGAAAAACAATATCGACGACATCAAAACGAGCAAAGATAAACTCCAAGAGAAGTTGATCGCAATTTCATCTAGAGTTTATGAAGAAGCATCAAAAAATGCTCAGAATGCTGATGCTCAAGGAGCGGATGAAAGTTCTAACACAAGTGACGACAACGTCAAAGAAGCAAGCTACGAAGAAAAATAATAGGAAAGTTCTAGGAAACTAGAACTTTCTATCAGGTTGAAAGGAAAAAATATGGCAAATACGAGAGCGAGTTACAATAAAGATTTAAAATGGAATGTCGATGATTTATACGAGACAGAAGAAGCATTTTTTGCTCAGTTTAAAGAGTTCGAAAAACGAATAGAAGACTATGAAAAATACAGAGGACACATTTTGGACAGTGCAAAGAATTTATACGAATTCTTGGTTTTCGATACGGAAAACGAGAAGATGTTAGAACAACTGTATGTATATGCTCACATTCAAAATGATCAAGATATGACGAATACTAAATTTCAAGAGATGGAGAGCAAAACTTACAAACTCTACCTTAAGAGTGCAGAGAAGACATCGTTTGTCGTTCCTGAACTGTTGAAGTCTTCGCTCGAACTTATCTTAGGTTACATCGATGAAGAACCAGATCTTTTAGAATATAAAAGGATGCTTGAGGAACTTTTCAAATTTAAGGATCATACTCTAAGTGAACAGGAAGAACAAATCCTATCTAGTGTACGAGGTGCTTTCAATACGCCAGACGAAGTGTATTCTCTTCTAACGGACGCAGATATGAAATTTCCAAAGACTCTCGATGAAGATGGAAACATGATCGAGCTAACTGAAAAGAATTATCCAAAATTGCTTAGAAGCAAAGACAGGAAAGTAAGATCTGGCGCGTTTAAGAATCTTCTGGAGACTTTCGGAAAATTTAAAAACACTTATGCTGCATTACTTTCGAACAACGTTCAAAATGACAATAGAATCGCTCATTTGAGAAAGTATGAAAGTTCTTTGCAAGCTTCTTTGTACGCAAACGACGTTCCTATGGAAATCTATCACAACTTGCTCGATACCGTCAAAAAAAATGTCGACCCGCTTTCAAAGTTCTGGGAATTGAAGAGACGTTCTCTAGGGGTAGACGAGTTACATATATATGATACTTATGCTCCTTTAGTCGAAAGCATCGATAAAAAGTATACGGAAGAGGAAGCAAAAGAAGTCATTTTGAATGCTCTTAGTCCTCTCGGAAAAACTTATATTGAAGATTTGACGCGAGCTTTCGAAGATAGATGGATAGATTATTGTCCTAATGAGGGAAAGAGAAATGGAGCATATTGTACAGCTGTTTACAACGTTCATCCGTACGTTTTGACTAACTTTGATGGAACTTTGACGAGCGTTTCGACACTTGCTCACGAACTCGGTCACGCGATGCACTATCATTATGCGATTGCAAATAGAACGTATCAGGATTATAATTATACTATATTCGTCGCCGAAGTGGCTAGTCAAGTCAATCAGATTTTGTTAAGTAAGTATTTAATCGAAAATACGCGAGATATCGAAGAAAAGAAATATTTGATAGACGACTTGATACAGGATTTTAAATCTACGATCTATAGACAGACGATGTTTGCCGATTTCGAACTTTCAATACACGAAAAGGAAGCAGAAGGCGAAGTACTAACTCACGAGATGATGTGTGAGCTCTATTACGATTTAAACAGAAAGTATTACGGTAAAAACATCGTCGTCGATGAAGAAATAAAGTATGAATGGGAGAGAATTCCACATTTCTATACTAGTTTTTATGTATATCAGTATGCGACGAGTTATGCAGCATCTATCAAGATTGCACAGGACATTTTGAATAAAAGGGAAGGTGCGGTCGAGAATTATTTGGAATTCTTAAAGCTAGGCTGTACGAAGAATCCGATCGAGTCTTTAAAAGTTGCTGGAGTCGATATGAGCAAACCAACTCCTTTGATCGAAGCGTTTGCATATTTTGAAGATTTGGTAAATGAATTAGATAAATTTTATAAAGAGGTGTAGATAGAATGGCAAAAAGAGATTTTTATGAGGTTTTAGGCGTAGATAAAAATGCAAGTGACGCCGAAATTAAAAGCGCTTATAGAAAATTAGCAAAAAAATATCATCCAGACGTCAATAAGGAAGAAGGCTCTGATGAAAAGTTTAAGGAAATAGGCGAGGCGTATTCTGTGCTCGGAGATGAGCAGAAGCGTAAAACGTACGACCAATTCGGAAGTGCCGCGTTCGAGAACGGTGGTGGTGCCGGAGGTGGATTCGGCGGCTTCGAAGGATTCGGTGGATTCCAAGGCGCAGATGTCGATTTGAACGATATCTTCTCAGATTTCTTAGGTGGATTCGGCTTTGGAGGAGGAAGTAGAAGTCGTGGAAATAGACCTACCAAAGGAGACGACTTGCTCGTCAAAATGGATTTAGATTTCATGGATGCGATCTGGGGTTGTAAACAAGATATCGAGCTTACGGTTACCGATAAGTGTCCAGATTGCGACGGAGTAGGCGGAAGTAATCCTAAAACTTGTAAAACTTGTAATGGACATGGTAGAGTCATAACAGAATCTCGTACTATCTTGGGAGTTATCCAAACAGAATCGATCTGTAACGATTGCGATGGAACAGGTAAAACTTTCGAAAAAGCTTGTTCTAGATGTAAAGGTAAGAAGCAGGTCCGGATGAACAAAGTCTTATCTGTGACTGTTCCTGCGGGAGTCAACACCGGTGAGAGAATACGAATATCTGGCAAAGGAGGCGCCGGAGCAAACGGTGGCCCTAATGGAGATGTGTATCTCGAGTTCAGAGTTAAACCGCATGCGATATTCGTCCGCGAAGGAAACGATATCTATTTAACTTTACCTATAACGATCACCGAAGCTGTCCTAGGATGCAAAAAAGAGATTCCGACTTTAGATGGAAGTGTAGTCTTAGATATTTCTAATGGTACACAAAATGGAGATAAGTTGAAATTGCGCGGAAAAGGAGTCCCGGGAACAAACTCTTGGAATAAAGGCGACATGTATGTTATAATAGATGTGGTAATACCTAATAAGATAGACAGAAAACAAAAAGAACTGTTTAAAGAATTGGCGAATACCAAATTAGATAATGGAGAATATAAGAAAATCGAAAAATTCTTGTAGACGGAGGGTCAAAATGGACAGAGAAAAACTAAGAAGCATATTGTGGAGAAGAAATTCAACTTTAAATGGTCGACTAAGTAATACTAGGGTAAAAGGTTTAGAAGATTTTTATCGTCTGGGAGAACATTTAAATGACTTAGGTAACTTTGTTATTACCCACTTCGACGATTTGAGTCTCGAAGATGTAAACGAAGTCCTCGATTTATATTCAAAGTTGGACGGAGTTCATACTATGATCGGAGCGAGAGTGGATGTCGAAACAAATTCAAAGAATGCTCAAACTTTAAGTCCTTTATTAGACGATATGGAAGAGAAATTAACGAGGGTATATGGCTATGTAAATCCAGCGGAGTTATCAAATCGTCAAGAAAAGCTCGACGATTTGACGAAAGAGATCGAAAGGGTCGAATCTAATTTGGAGTTTTGTTCGATTCAATATGTAATGAATAAAACTAGACTTAAACAAATAGGTGTTGATGTTGAATTGTCTAGCGCCTACGAAACTTGTGTAAATTATGTGCAAGCATCTTTAGAAACAGTTAGAACGGCTATATCTCGTGGAGAGAGTTTAGACGGTTATAGTGAGACTTTATCTGTCGATCAGAGATTAGTCGATCTTTTAGATCTAATACTCACGACTCAAGATTTAGATGTGTTGAGTTCGCGGATTAGTTCTTTTACAAGAGTTTTAAATATGCTTTTAGAAAGGCAAAATGCCTTGAAGACAAAAGTGGTATAAAATAAAGATTTAACTTATTGGCAAGTTTATGATATAATATGGTCTAATGTGCGAAAGTGTGGTGGTAATATGCAGGTGATGGAAAATTTTAACGAATACAAATTATTAGATCTAGGGAGTGGACGCAAACTAGAAAGTTGGAATGGAGTTACTCTGTGTAGACCAGATCCAGAAGTTATTTGGCCAAGCGAAAATGAGGATAACTGGAAGATGGATGCCGAATATTTGCGAAGTGAAAAGGGCGGAGGTAGATGGCAAATTCGTTCGAGTGTTCCTAGTTCGTGGCAAATCCATTATGGAGATTTAACTTTCAATTTAAAACTTATGGGATTCAAACATACTGGATTGTTCCCAGAGCAAGCCTATAATTGGGATATTATAAGAGATAGAATAAAGAATGCGAATCGGGAAGTTAAGGTTCTCAATCTATTCGCCTATACGGGAGGTGCGACGGTTGCAGCTTTGTCTGCAGGAGCAAGTGTCGTCCACGTCGATTCGTCGCGTGGGATGGTCGATTGGGCTAAAGAGAACGTCAAGTCTTCTGGATTCGAAAATAGACCAGTTAGATATATCGTCGACGACGTCAAAAAGTTCGTAAAAAGAGAGATTAGGCGTGGGAATAAATATGATATCATAATAATGGACCCTCCTAGCTTTGGCAGGGGTTCTAGTGGTGAAGTTTGGGATATCGAACACGATCTTTATGATTTGGTCAAAGATACCACTTCTATTTTATCAGATGATCCTCTCATGTATCTCATCAATTCTTATACAACTGGACTATCGATGAGCGTGTTAGAAAACATTTTGAAACTTACGATTGTAGATAAATACGATGGAAGCGTCGTTAAGGATGAATTAGGAATAAAAATGGAGGACTCGAATATAGTGTTACCATGTGGCATATTTGCTAGGTGGGAACCTGTTAAATAAAGGAGTTTTTTATGGAAGAACAAAATCGAGATTATATTTTTGCTTTTACGAGCCAAATCGAAGACGAATTGAGCAATCTTCGTTTGGGAGGCGCTGAAAACGCTATAGTCGATTTAGTGGAAAGAATTGCAACTATAGGAAATATCGCTGTTTTGAATTGGAATGAATTGAGTGAAGCAGAAGCGTTCCAAGTAAGAGAGACTTTAAAGACGAGTGTAGAAGTTTTCGTTCTAGGTAATTTAGATGAAGCCAAAAGTGCTTCTAACAATCTTCAAGGGGCACTCAAAAATCTCGAAGAGGCTTTTCGAGAAAAAAAACTTCTTTTAGATAAGGAAGCCAGTTTTACAAAAACCACCTAAATTTTATTCAAAAATCTTTAAAAATGTTTGACCTAAACATTATATTCGTAATATAATTGTCTTAGGTGTTTTGCTGCAATGGCTCAATTGGTAGAGCAGCTGAATCGTAATCAGCAGGTTGGGGGTTCAAGTCCCTCTTGCAGCACCATATAGATAGGAAACTCGAGCTTTTTGTTTGAGAGTAATAGATTACTAACAGAAATGTTAGTTTTTTTGTTGTTTTAAAGGAAAGTGAGAGTGGTTATATGACAATAGAAACTAAAGAACTTGTGCTAAGTGAAGAATTAAGAAAGAAAATAGACATGATATGTAGATTTGCTTGTGTTAAGTACGAACTTATTAATGGTGATATTATTAGTATCAAAAACACTAATATTGCCTATGTAAAGCCACATATCTTAAAAGTTAATAGCGATAACTATCTATTATTTGATGAATGTGATGACATATTTATAAATGGTTATAAAAAGAAAATAAAATTTAAAGATTTAGAAGAATATTTAAAAGAAAATTAACAAGTTAGTTTACTATTCAAATACAATTTAGTGTACTTTTCGCGTACGATTTGAATGCGATTTAGTTTACTATTTAAATACTAAAAAAATACAATTTAGTTTATTGTAATTAAAATTGAAAATGATAAAATAGTTTATCAAAAGGAGGAAGATTTATGAATGAAGAAAAGAAAATTGCTGGAATATATGTGAGAGTTTCGACTGAAGAACAAAGTCGTGAGGGTTTTAGTTTAAAAGAACAAGAAGATAGATTAAAAGAGTTTTGTCAGTTTAAAAGATATTCTGTTTATAAAATTTATAAAGATGCAGGGATAAGCGCCAAAAATGATAAGAGACCAGCTTATCAAGA
>CASRZA010000038.1 GCA_949439935.1 uncultured Bacilli bacterium | reverse complement strand
CATGTGCCGCAAAATGGAATTTGTTCTGTACAATTTTAAAGAATCTTATAGTTTCTTCAGCATTAGGATTATAATCAATGGCTGTTGCATACAAATCTAAAACTTGTCTATATAGCACTTTTTCACTTGATCTTATATCTTTAATACGATTTAAAAGTTCATAAAAATATTTGCCACCACCGAGACTTTTAAGACGTTCATCATCCATACTATACCCTTTAATAATATATTCCTTAATTCTCGCAGTTGCCCATTTTCTAAATCTTACGCCTTCTAAAGATTTAACTCGATAGCCAACACTAATTACTACATCTAAATTATAATAATCTACTAAATGAGTTTGAATTTTACCATCTATTGCACCATGTTTAGTGGTTGTTGCAATTTTTGCAACAACCTCATCTCTATTTAATTCTTCTTCCGCAAATATATTTTTTATATGCCTAGAAATTACCGATTTATCTCTTCCAAATAATCTTGTCATTTGTACTAAAGATAACCAAACTGTTTCATTTTCTAAATTAACATCTAATTTTATATTTCCATCTTGAGATTCATATATTACTAATTCTGTTTTATTTTCTTCTATTAATTCATTTTTCATTTTATTTTCAAACCTCTCTATTTTCTTATATTTTTATTTGTTTAATTACACACATCATTTTACTTTTGCAAAATAAACTCCCAAGTATATTTTTTTCTTCCTTTACGAGTAGTTACATCTTCATTTAAAACAACTACACTCCACTGCTTTGTTAATATATCAAATTGTTCTTGATTAAATAGTCTTTTATGTTGTTCTTTTATTGGGTCATAGTAAAAGTCCTTTTCCATCTCTATATAATTATCGTTAACATATGCATTTTTATCAGAATTCATTCTTCCAATAAATAAACCACCCTTTTCAAGAACTTCATAAATTTCATCAAATATTTCTTTTGTCTTTTCCATATCAAAATAATGAAGAGATAAATTTGCATTTTTTAATCCTACGGAATTAGGTTCAAATGGCAAACCATCAACAATATCAAAATTCATTATATTAGCATTATGATATATCTCTTTAAACATATTTGTTGCTTTTTTTGAAAAATCGCATGATGTTACATTAAATCCATTTTCAAATAACCATATTGAGTCTTGACCCAAACCACATCCTAAATCAATAGCATTTTTATTATTTATATTACAAATAATATCTTTATATTTTATCATCCATATATCATTAAAAAAATCTTGTTCTGATTCCTTTAGATTCATATAATATGTTTCATCCCAATATTTTTTATCACTCATAATATTTAATCTCCTTTTATAATTCATTTTTTTCAAAATAGAGTTTAAGTATTCAACACATACCAGTTAGGGTGGTAGACGTAAACATATTCTCCACAGACAACCTACACAATATTTTTTTCAAAAATTAGTAAAAATATTAATAATTTACTCGTTTTTTTACCATTGTTTTGACTCCTACTGAATAGTTGATTTTCCCTTTATTTATAAGGGTTTATCGCCTATTTAACACGCATACACATTCAACGTGGTATGTATAACTAAACATATCCAGCAAATAAAAACTTTTTATAGAATAGTTTTCTTTTAAGATATTTAAATCTCTGGCTAAAGTGACTGGATCACACGAGATGTAAATTATTTTATTTGGACTAGTTTTAATTAAAGAATTTATAGCTTCGTCTGTTAGACCGCTTCTCGGAGGATCTATGATGACAGTATCGATCTCATCGTCAATTTTTTCGATCGTCTTAAAGGCGTCACCTAATAAGAAATTTACGTTTTCTATTTTGTTCATCTTCGAATTTAGTAGTGCATCTTTGACGGCATTTTCTACTATTTCGATCGCATATACCTTTTTCGCTTTACGACTTGCAACGATGCTTAAAGTACCTACTCCTGAGCATAGATCTAAAACAGTAGAGTTATCGTCTATATGAGAATTAAGTATCTTAAACAATTCTCCATTGATATATCTATTGACTTGGAAAAAAGAATTGTATGTCTCTTTGAACAGAATACTATCGATGATTTCGATAAAATGATCTGCGCCGAATATGATGGAACCGTTATAAATTATTCCGACAAGTTTGCACTTTTCTCTAAGATTTTCGATCTCGATCTGTTGTTTAGCGTCAGATGAAACAATGTTTAAGATTATCTCTCCATTGTAGTTGGATTTTATGGTCACTACTCCATTTGTGATATGTAAAAGATGTGTCGATCTCAGTATTATGTTTATCGATTCTTCGACATTTAAACATCTGTCTACCTCGACAATGTCGTGACTACCTTTTGTATAGAAACCATATATGCCATCCTCGACTTGTAGTTCTATCTTGTTGCGATAGAAATCTCTATTTTTATTTTTTATCACTTCGATCTTAGTTTCAACATGTGCATATTTAGCTAATATTTCATCGAGTTTGTTCTTTTTAAATGCAACCGTATCATCATAAGACATGTGTCTAAGGTGACATCCTCCACATAATTCATAAAATGGACACTTGCTTTTAGTTCTTTTAGGCGAAGTTTTTTTATATTCTGTTACTTTGGCTTCGATGTACTTAGAAGTCTCATTTATCGTGGTAGCTTCTACAACTTCGTCTGGCATTGCATTTTCAACGAAGACGATTTTGTCATTGTAATGCGAAATTCCACGACCTTGATGATCGT
The DNA here is from genome assembly GCA_949439935.1 of uncultured Bacilli bacterium. Taxonomy (GTDB): domain Bacteria; phylum Bacillota_I; class Bacilli_A; order RF39; family UBA660; genus RUG11867. Next base: position 11,448 of record CASRZA010000038.1, on the reverse strand, counting down.
ATTTTTCTATTTTTAATTCCATATATTCACCTCTTATAGCGATACAGTTCAACTACTTCCTTTTTTGATAGAGTTCTATATTCCCCACTTAAAAGAGTACCTAGACCTAGAGTACCATAATAAGTTCTCGTAAGTTTTACTACGTCATATCTCAAATGTTCGAACAATTTTCGAACGATATGATTTCTTCCCTCATGGATAGTTAGCTCGACATAGCAAGAATCTTTCTTTTTGTCTTTCTTTTTAATTTTTATATGTGATACTTTTACGGTTCGTCCTTCTATTTTGACTCCCTCTTTAATTGCGAAGTAATCTTCCATCTCAAGGATTCTATCTAGTTTAGCAAGGTAAGTCTTAGGAACCATCGAATTAGGATGAGTCAAGATGTTGGTGAGTTCTCCATCGTTCGTTAGAAGGAGCAAACCTGTAGTATCGTAGTCGAGCCTACCTATAGGAAAGATGCGTTTATCTGTTTCGATGATATCTATTACGGTTTTTCTTCCTTTGTCATCTTTAACTGTACTTATCGTCTCACGAGGCTTATTTAAAAGAAAATAGACTTTTTCGTTAGATATAGAGATCGGTTTTCCTTCGATTAAGATTTCATCGGTACTTTTAGCTTTCGTTCCAAGTTCTCTCACGATTTTACCGTTGACCGAAACTTTACCTTTAATTATAAGTTCTTCGGCCTTTCTTCTAGACGTATATCCCGACTCTGCTATTATTTTTTGTAATCTTTCTTCCATAAGTTATTCCTCCATTTGTATATATTTTATCACACTTCGAATATCATATCAAACAGGACAGAGATTAAGATTTTCAATAAAAAAAGAGATGAACTCTTAAGCCATAATTCCAGGCTCTTCGATTATCTCTTCTTCTTTAGAGTCATTCTTGCCATCTGTCACAGGCTCTAAGCAAGGTACTTGCATTCCTGAAATCGGTGGACAAGAGACTTCCTCAGTATTTAATTTTACATCTCTTAAATTATTATTTAACGCATTTTCGATCGGTTCTGTACTTAAGAACTTTACTTGCATGTTATTTATAATTTCGGTTTCTGGAAGCTTTTTATTATCAAGATCTTCGTCAGTTTGAGATTCTGTAGTTTCAGAGTCGGCTTCAGTATCTTGAGCATTATTTGCAGCTTCTAATATCTTATCTTTTTTAATAGATATAGTTACAGTCTTTGTCGCTTCATCAGTCGTTATTGTACTGTTAGAATCATCTAGTGTCAATCCAAAGTATGTTTCAAGTTTTGTTTTTATTTCATCAGTTTCATTTGAATTTTCGTTGTAGACAACTTTGATATCGAGTGTATTCTTTGAAGCATTATTTGAGAACGTTAAGTCCAAATCACTTTCTATTGAATCTAGCGTAGCAAGTGTGTACTCTCCATCATCTGGATTAGAAGATACTTTGATAATCAAATATTTCTTCTTAATAATGGTAGTACCATCAGTATCATAGACGTTGTCACTACAGATAAAGTATTCTGTATATGCCACCTTTGTAGATGATAAAGAATTCTTTATTACCGAGTTTAATAATTGTGTATGATGTGTAGCATCTTGATGCGCGAGGATATTATTTTTCTCAATTAGATCGCTGAACTCTAAACTGTAAGCGTATATCATCCACATACCCGCTGCATTTTTAGGTTCTTGCCAGTCTATCTTTATAACATTAGGCGTAAGACTGTTCTTAACAACTGGAAGCGTGTAATTATTAATCTGGAAATTGCTTATAGCGTCCTCTACTCTTTTAATACCTGGCATTAATTTAGTGCCATATATAAAGCTTTTAAAATCATTATTACTTCGATCTAAGATATAGTTATATACTAATTCTTCTGTAGCTGAATCCTTGTAATATCTTTGTAAGTAGTATTTTAAAGCATTTCGTAAGTCATCTTCTTTTTGTGAAGTGAAGAATTTCGTACCGCTAAAGTTATAATTGTCGGTTTTAGCGTATCCTACCAAGTTAGAATCAATTTTATAATCTAGGATATATTTATTCCTATCCTCAGTCGATGGATAGAACTTTATACTAAATCCTTGTTTTGAATTTATTTCATCTATCTTTTCCAAAGAACTAAGAAAATGACTTTCACTAGTTAAATCTAATGGGTACAAGTAGTCTAAAGTTATAGGTAAATATTCGTCTCCTACTTGTGCAACGATTTCATTTATTACTGTGCTAAATCTCGTATAAACATCCTTAAACGTTTCTTTTTCTATTCTCGTATATCCCGGAGGTAATACTGGATCTTCACCTACAGGTGGATTTGGATCATAACCTACTTTATCATAGTATTCTTCTAACGTTCCACCGAAGTAATCGAATTTCCAATATATGAATTTCTCCTCATTCGAGAATTTTTCATAGACTTTAATAGGAACTGTTACATTTCCTGAATTCTTGTTGGCAATACTTTCAGGGACACAGTCGATTTCGACGTTGATGTCTCTTTTCATATCGTTAGTTAAAGTCAATTCTGTAGAGCCCAACGTGGAATCCACATCGTTATTATAGACCGTACAGTATTCTGGAACTTCTATGTAGTATTTGTCTGGCTTCTCAGAAGTCGTTTCAGGACGAAGTATTTCATTTCTGTTGAAAGTCAACTTCAAATACAAGTTCTCGCCCGTAGAAGTCGGTTCATGAGTCAATTCTGTAGAGCCACCGTAAAGGTTATTTATGCTCGAATTGAACTTCAATACAGTCTCAGTATCAGAGTTCTTTATGAATCGTGAATTAGTGTCAGGATAGAGGGTTAAACCGATCGATCCTAAAACTAATGATGTAAAAAGTGTTACTCTTAAAATTTTATTTGTTTTATAACTATTCATGTTTAATCCCCCTTCCTAATACTAATTATCTCTTTGGATAGCAGAATATCCTATTTTTACTACTTCCAAATCTAAAGTCTTATCGGTACCAAACACTTTGTTCAAATCGCAAGCTTCTTCTGTCGTCTCTTTACAATTGTACTTTACGACGACTTTATATGTAGCTTCGCCCTTTGATGTATATATTGTATCTCTTTTTATCGATAATGTCAAATCTGATTCTTCAATTCCAGTGTCAAATCCTGAATTGCTACTTAGACAGACGAATCCGTTTTCACATTGCTTAGTCTCTCCATCATAAATTCTAGTCTCTTTTGTGATAGGAGTTCCATCGCTCTGTACTTCAGTCTCAATTTCGCTTATCTCTAACAACTCAAATTTGTTCAATACACCGAATGTCAATATCAAATCTGCTTCTGTTTCTAGTTCTTCAGAATTTACTGTAAAGTAGAATGGAATTCTTTGCCCTGTCGGCCTATATCCATTTAGACATTCTTTATCAGTGCTAGGACATTCTAGTTGTTCTGTAAAGACATTAAACTTTGGTGCTCTAGCTTCATCTTCTAAATAGAAGCTCGTAAGATATTTTGAATAGGTTATAACAGAAGTAAGAAGCATCATAACTCCTACATACATGAATAACCATTTTTTTAGATTGGATTTAAACCTCTTACTCTGTAATAATCCTTTCATCATTTCTCACCTACTTTTTATCATTTTTTTTTGAAGATGTTTTCTTCGTATTAGTAGTTTTTACTGATGGCTTTTTTGCAACTGACTTTTGCGTCTTAACGGTCTCTTTCTTTGCAGTTTTAGAGACGTCAGTCTTCGTAGCCGCCTTAGATGTAGTCTTCGTTTTTGTCGTTTCTTTTGTAGCTGTTTTTGCAGTCGTCTTTGTAGTCTTTTTTCCTTCTATCTTTTTAGGAGAACTACTTGCGACTTTCTTTGTTGTTTTTTTTGCAGTTTCTGTTTTATTTGTAGCCTTGGCTGTCTTTGCAGCAGTTTTATTTTGAGTATCCGACGCAGTTTTTATACTAGACTTGGTTGATGATTTCTTCTTTGATGTCTCTGTCTTTTTATCGTCTTTCAAAGAAGATTTCTTAGTTGTCGTTTTCTTCACTTTAACTTCTTTTTGTGGTTTCTCATCAGAAACTGTATTCTTTTCCTCAGTCTTAGATTTCTCTTCTACCTTTTTAGGTCTCTTGATCGGTTTTCTTACTATCTCTTTTGTATCTTCAAGTGAGGCCTCGACTTTTTCTTTGGCTTTAATCTCGAGTTCATTTTTAGCTTTTAAGAACTCTTCGAATTCTTTTTCTTCTTCGCTCTTGATGGGATTTCCTTCACTATCTGTGCTCACTAATACACATACTAGAACGCCTACGATAAGTACTAAAATCATCGTAATAGGACTTTGTAACGCTTTGAACATAAATCCTAGTCCTGGAATTTTAAATACGTATTTTCCGACGATTCTGTCAGTAGCGAACTCTGGATCTAGAGAGTCGTTGTTGTCTCCCTTTGTCGTCACCATGGTTCCTACTCTAGATATTATTCTATGTGTAACGAACGAGCCATTTTCATCATAGAACGTAACTATGTCGTTAGCGTTATAGTCGTCGTCCTTAGTATCTATTATTATCATATCCCCAACATGGATAGTTGGTTCCATGGAACCCGATACGACTTCCAACATGGAATAGCCTAAAACGGAAGTCATATCGTTTCCAAGAACTTTGATGTTGACAAAATTATAGATATTGTAAGTTAGCACTAAGGCTAAGAGTATATACACTATTGCAACCGCAACTTTTTTAATTCTTTTCATTTTTACTCACCTAATTTTTGATACATTCATTATTATAGATAGTATACTCGATACCTACGTTGATAGCATATAAGTTATTTACAGGATCGTTTCCTACTGCTTGACCGACAGATGTATCAACTGCGTCGTCAAGTTCAACCCATTTCCATAGAATAGCTATCTCCTTTGTCTCGCCTGGTTCGATTTTGATGATCTTACCTATGCGATCTTCTTCGATCTTATCGTCGTTCGTACCTAGAGTTCTAAAGTCTACTGTGACTTCTCCTCCCTTAGTACCATCATTTAACACTTTGTAGACGTCATCTGAGTAATTTGCAAAGGTATCGGTGAAATCTTTGTTTTTTAGATAGTAGAACGATTTAGTGTCGTCATCTGGATCGGTAGCTTTAACTATGTATCCCATATTCAAGCAACCATTGGCAGTACAAACTGTCTTAGTTTCGGAAATTTTAATTCCCGTCAGATATATCACTTCGTTAGTAGTATTTTTCATATAGCCAGTGTAAGAGCCGTTTGCTCCTGGATAGATCAGATTGTCGACAGGATTTCCTTGTTCATCCAACTTTTTCTCTCCGAATATCGGAACGTCTTCAAGCCATAAGATCTTGTCTTTGATATCTGTATCGATGTCGATATCTTTCTTATCTGTAGAATATATCGCATAAAGTTTTAAGTCTGAACCTGTACCTGGAATCTTAGAAGTGTTCGTATATTCTACGTCTTCTGGTAAGGCTTCAGCATTTGTGCTGTAACCTTTAAATTCGTAGTAAGAACAACTGTCTTCTGCAAGTACATAAGGAGTAAGCTCGTTAGCTAGATCTAGCTCTTTATCCTCTTCTATCTCGAAATTCAATTCTGTTACTGGTTCTTTAGATCCATCTTGTAACTCTTTTTCGAAGAAAAGACCGTTTAAAGTTTTATCACCATCTACGACTTTATTAGCATAGATCGTAATCAATCTCGTTTTAACGACGTGTAAACTAGTTTCTGCTGTCTTTACTGTGCTGCCGTTTACTGTCGCAGTGAATACGAGTTTAGTATCGCCAGGATTCTTTCCTTTAACCTTGATTTTGATAAAGTCAGGGTTTGTCTCACCTAATGGATCGAACTCTAGAGATTCTATTAAGTTAGGTTTTTCGACTTCTGCTTTTAAACATACAGTTCCGTCTATCGAACATATGCTTATAGAGTCTGTTCCCTTTATTATTTTTGTACCATCCAAGTTATGTGACTTGAACAATGAGGTTTCAGCTATAACCGTTTCAAAACTCGTCTTGTCACTAGACACTTTTACAGTGTAAGAAGGTGCTTGGACGTCTAATGTGTAACTGCTAGATGAAACTGTCAAAGTAGCCTCTGCATCTCTGTATTCATCTTTAGAAGCTTTTAAGGTATATTTACCATCTATCGTCGGGGTGACTATGACTTTGTTTCCTTCTACTTTAATCGTCGTAGATGGATCGATCTCTACTTTAACTCCTTCGTAAGCTGATGTTATATCTGTACCAAGTTGGTTTTCACTATAGACGATAGAACCATTTGCATCTATCGTGGCTTTCTTCTCTTTTACGATGAACAATATAGGATCGCAGCCATCTTCGAGCGTACAAGTGTAACTCGTACTTTCGAACTCTATCGTACGTACAGGTCTATAGATCTTGACGTGGTAAGTTTTATCTACTCCATTTTCTGTTGCTGAAATCGTAAGGATGTTCCATCCAGGTTTAAGTTCTAGAGAGTTCATATTAGACGTTTCTGGATCGCATACAGTACCATCTTCGTTACACAATTTATAAGAGTTGACGTGACTTCCAGCGGGAACGTTAACTTTGATAGGAATATTCTTCTTATCGAACGAATCTACTGTAGCATAGTAGTAACCACCTATAGAATTTAGGATGTTACCATCTAATTCGATAGTGATCTTTTTATCGTCTGGAACTGTAATATCTTCCTTCTTTTTGACGACAGTTGCCGTGTAGCTCTTAGTAGTGACGCCATCTTGTGCAGTGACTTTTACTGTGACATCAGCTCTCGTATCTGGAGCCATCAAATTTAATGCGTTATTTAAATCTTGTAAATTATCGTATTTAGTATTACCTAAGAAATATTCTACTTTAGATTGGCTGTCTGTCGGAGTAACGGATACGTTTATAGTATCGTTTGCTTCGAATTCGACTGTTCCACCACCTAATACAGAGGTATTTCCTATCGTAAAGACGTCAAGTGTAGCTACAGTAGGCAGAACACCAGGTTTATCAGGCTTTTTAATAATGACGTCATAGCTTTTTGATTCTCCGTTCATGCTGACGGTCACTTTTACTACGTTCGAACCTGTCGCTAAGTTGTCGACATTTACGCTTCCATCGCTATTTTGGCTTAATGTTTTTCCATTATAAGTATATGTGACGGTTGCACCATTATTCGTCGGAATGGCATTTAAAATTACTGAATCTGTGTCTGGATCGACATCTTTTTTATAAGTTGTATCTGAAAGATATTTTTCGACTTTGTCTCCATCGATGATGACGTCTTTTAGACTTAGATCTTTCTCTAGTTCAGTGTCGTGTTCTTTGAAGACAGTTATGTTGTAATCACGAGAATTACCTAATCCGTCGGTAGCTTTGATTATGACTTTATTATTACCTGGTTTTAGATTGTTTAAGAGGACATCTTTACTGTCGGTCCATATTCCGTTGTAATAGTATGAAACGTGAGTTCCCTCTCCTGCAGTAACTGCAAGTTGTAGGTCGTCCACATCCTTTCCTACTGAAACGGTGTAATCTGTCGTATTTGGACTAAACGCAGGATTTAACGTTCCTTTGTTTCCTACTACAGTTATGTTTTCTAACGTATTAGATCCGTTTCCAGTGTAAGGATTAGAAGCTCTATTTATTATGACTGTGTATTCAGTGCTCTCTGTTCCGTTTGTAACAGTGACGACGACTTTATTGTCTCCTACTTCTAAGTTGTTCGCTTGTAGGCTGAATACGTTGTCTCCTTTGGTTGTAACGCCCTTATATGTGAAGGAAATCTTTGCATTAGGGCTACTTGCAGATGCGCTTAAAAGCACACTCGCAGTACTGTAATCGACTCCAACACTGTAGTTTTTGATGAATGGATTGAAGTTCAACTGATCTTTTCCATCCATTACAAGTGATGTCAACATGCTGTTAGTATCTTGTGATCCGCTGTCCGGAAGTTTGTTAATTACGACTTTGTAAGTTCTCTCTAATCCGTTGTTTTTGACGGTTACTGTGACGATGTTCGGACCAGTTACTAAATATAGGTCTTCTAAATTGCTTCTCGTAACGCCGTTGAAAGTATATTCTAGAGTTGCCTTATCGTCGTGAGGAACGGCAGTGAACGAAAGTTTGTTCGTAGTAGATGGAACTTCCATCGTGTATCCTAAGGTATGTGAATCGAAAGCCGGAGTTAGTGTTCCTGTAGAAGGCGTTAAACTCTTCAAATAGTCTCCGAATGCGCGATTGATCGTAACTTTGTAAACGGTCTTACTTCCATCTTCGGCAGTTACAGTGATCAAAACGATGTTATTTCCCGTTTTTAAACTCAAATCTTTTAAAGAGTTGACTGTCTCATAAGTGTCTTTGTCGGCTCTTTTATATGAATAAGTTATGTTATTTTGTACATTACTATTAGTAGCAGTAGCATTCAACGTTATGTTCCAAGTCCACCAAGACACGCCTATGTAGTATTCGAGGGTGCTAGATGAGAAGCTCGGAGAGAGCGTTCCTTTATTAGTCGTCAAATTAGCAAGAGTACTTACATTATCTTTAGGATTGCTAGTACCTGGATCAGTAGGCTTATCGTTACCAGAACTTGAATCTTTATCGTTTATTACTGTCAATTCGTATTCAGCTGTGTACGTCTTTCCATTGTGCTCGAGGGATACAGTGATAGTCGTTTTACCTACTTTATTCGCCGTTATTTTGATTACGCCATCTTTGACAGTGACTTTCGCGATCGATTCATTACTAGAAGTGACTGTCACATCTCCTGAAATTCCGACTAAACTATAAGTGATAGTTCTATTTTTTCCATAAGCAAGATTTATAATTCCTGCATAACTAGAAAGAGCGATGTATCTATCCGAATCGTTTACCTTGACTTCAGCAGTAGCTTTGTAAATTTTTCCATTTATAGATGTTTCTAAAGTTACTGTGACGGTTCCAGGTTTATGTGGGTTTATTACGACGTGACCATCTAAAACGTAGCAGGTAGCGACGCTGGCGTCACTCGTAGAACAAGTAAATTCTTTTGGATTTATGTTTGTATAAGAGAAACCGAGTTTTACTTTAGAATCGCTTACTGAAATCTCTAGTTTATCTGTGTCGAATTTTAGTTCTCTATTTAGGATTGTCTCTTGATCTGAAGGTTTATCGGTGATGTCGTGATCTCCAAACTTGTCGAACAAACTTCCGATTTTACCAAAGAAATTTGAAGCACAACTACAACTCGTAATGAGCGATAATAACATGATAATAAGAAGAATAATCATCATAATTTTCTTCTTAGTATTATTGTTTTCTTCTTCTCTCTCTCGCCTTCTCGTTGTTCTATTTTTGTATTCCTTCATGTCGGTTTTCTCCTTTCGTTTATTTAGAAATTTAGTTCCCAAATAAACCCAAGAGACTCTTGGATTTATTTGGAAGTTAAATTTTAACTTCCATAAATCATACTTTCGATTAGTTGAACTGTACGTTTGAGTAATCGATAGTGTATGAACCGATTAGTTCTGCTTTAGTGTTGTCTTTATAGATATCAATTTTGATAGTCTTTTCGGCAGCATCTGTGTGAAGTGGTACTAATATGATGTTATTGTCAGCTACATTATAAGAATATCCATTATTAACGTATGCTACACCAGTTTCGCCACCCATGATGACGATTGGATAATAGTATCCAGTGTTGTAACCAGTTCCGAAAGCAGCATCTAAATCGTGGTTAGCTTCGATTGAACCTACTAATGCTTTACCGTTGAATTTAACGTCAGCAAATTTCTTTTCATCTAAGCTAGCATATAAAGCATTACTCTTCATTGACTCGATTGCTTCTTGAGGCGCCTTAGCGAAAACAGTTGTCTTAGGAGCTGTTACGTGAGTACCAGCAGCTTTATCAGATTGAGTAACAGTTAATTTAAGTGATACTTTAACTGTACCTTGAGCTTTAGCTAATTGAGTATCTAAAGCATCAATTTCTTCTCTAGTCATACCGTCAACTGCAGTTTCGAAATCCCATTTCCATTGAATGTTGAATGGTAAATCTAAAACGTAGTTAGCTGGGTAAACTAAAGTAGAATCAATTTCTTTTTCTAAAGCAGTTTTTAACTCTTCGTCAGTCATCCAATTAGTTCCGTCAATACTGAACTTGATTGGGTTGTAGTTAGCTGTTTTAATAGTATTTTCAACTACTACGTCAGACATAGCAACTGTATAGTTAGTTTCAGCAGTTCCTTGGATATTGAAGTCATATCTTCCTTCAGTTCCTGGAGCAACTACTTTAACGCCTGGTTCACTAGAAACGACTTTATTGTTTTCAGTACCTTCAATTTGGTATGAATCTTTGAATAAGTCGATATCGTAGTTACTGTTGCTTGAGTTTCCAACTAATTGGAAGTTCCATTTAGCAACTCTTGCTTCATCAGCGAAGTCCATAGCAGATGTATATTTAGCGTAAGTTCCTGCTACTGAATAACCAGTAAGAACTACAGCCATCATCAATCCAGCTACGATTGTTCCTTTCTTTTTCATTCTTTTTCACCTCCTTTTTTAATGTAATCTCTTGAAATGCATAGTACTATGCATAGGAAGAATAATAGCTTCCTGTCTATATAAACTCTCTCGATTGAAAGGGTTTACCGAAATTCACTTCTAAGCCTTTTTTGAAGTAGACTTAGTTTTTGTTTTGGAAGTAGTTGAAGTCTTCTTTTTTGCTGGTGTTTTGACTTCAGTTTTAGAAACTCTCTTCTTTACTGGAGGTTTATCCTCAGTTTTAGAAGTACGTCTCTTTACTGGAGGCTTGGCATCAGCGGTCGAAGTACTCGCTTTCTTCCTTTTTGGTAGAGGTTTTGGTTCGGGCTCGATTTCTTCTTCCTCTTCTTCTTCGAAGTCGTCTTCGTACTCTTCCTCATCCTCGTACTCTTCTTCAAGAAGCTCTTCGTCTTCTTCAGCTTTTATAGACTTCGTTTTCTTGGTCTTACTAGAAGTAGCGGTTTGCTCCTCTAGTTCTTTCATCCTCTTATATTCTAAGAATTCTTGTCTTTCTTTATCTTGTTGCTTCTTGTTAGATATCATGAATCCAACTCCAAAGACTGCTGTTATTCCGACTACTAAGATCATAATAGTAATTGGTTCTGATAAGCTCTTCATAGCTGAACCTATGCCTGGAATACGAGCTACATAAATACCTTCGACGTCTTCTAGTTCAACTAAGTTTTGGTCTTGTGATTTGTTGTTATCACCTTTGGTAATAAAGTATCTTTTGCCGCTCGTCGTAATTTCGTCGATTATTCTATGTGTCGTTACAGTATTTTGGGCATCTCTAAAAGCTATTATGTCTCCTACTTTTAAAGTAGTAGGATCTATAACTTTTGTGATTATCAAGTCCCCTTTGAGTATGTTTCCTTCCATGGAACCAGATAATACCATGAATGGCTTATAGCCAAATACGCTCGGTACCTGTCCTTGATTAGTCTTCGATTGAATCATTATCCATAAATTGACTAGGAGCATCGGTACTAATATAATACAA
>CASRZA010000037.1 GCA_949439935.1 uncultured Bacilli bacterium | reverse complement strand
ACACAGGATATAGCAACTACGTACACGATGCAATCTTCTGTAACGATAGAAGCACACCAGGAAAGGGTGCGACAGGATATAGTAGTGACACAGGGTTAGGATATGGAAATAATGCAACAGGATATGGAGCATATGCAAGAAGCGGAGTAAAGTCAGTAAACTATAACAATGTAAGACCGCAATTTACATGCCCACAGGACAACGATAAATTCACAGTAAGTGTTGAAAATGGAGGAAATGGAGCGTTAACATATCCAGTAGGATTAATCACAGCGGATGAGATAGTCGCAGCAGGAAGTGGAAAGTTTAGTACAGTAAATAGTAGTTATTACTTAAAAAAGGATAAATGGTACCGGTCGTTCTCGCCTGCTAATTTTTTTATTGCTACTAGCGGTTATGCTCTTGTGTTCGTCGTCGTTTCTAGCGGCAGCTTGGACGACTACCATGTGTACGACGGCGGTGCGGTCGCTCCAGTAATCAATATTAAACCAGAATACCTAGATAAGCTTCAAGGAAATGGTACTATCAATAATCCATACTTTTTGAATATCTAATTGAAAGGATCTATTCTCATGAAAGAAAAAAATAACTGGAACGATAGTTCCTTTTTCAGTGAAATTTATGTGAAATGATGGGGGATGATCTTATACTCATTTACAAAAGTCTCCTTTTGGGTTAAAATTATAGTGGTGAATAATGGTATGACGAGTATATTGTCGCGTATAAAGAAAAATCATCTTTTTTCGAGAGTTGCCTGCTTATTAGCCGGATGTTTTCTCTATTCGATGCTATATCACATTTTTTTAGTACCGAACGGCTTCGTAACGGGTGGTATAAGTGGGTTAGCGATAGTAATACAAGAAGTCTTTAAAATGAATGCGACTACTTTTATCAACATATCTAACGTGTTTTTGATAATTCTCAGCCTCGTTCTTTTGGGAAAAGCTAAGACGGTCGAGCAATTATTTGGAACACTTGCCTATATAGTGATATTGAATGCAACTAAACCATTTGCCGAGAAGTTGATGTTTAATTTTCAATCTGATATGCTAATGGTCATAATCGTAGCTATTTTGTATGGTGTCGCGAATGGATTGATCTATAGACCTGGTTTTTCAACCGGTGGAAGCGACTATATAAGTTTAATACTGTCGGAAAAATTGAAAAAGCCTATCACTACTTTCGGTTTGATTATCAACATATCGGTTATCGCATGCAGCGCTTTCGTATTTAGCATTCCTAAGGTCATGTTTTCGATATTCATAATATACGTTTCTAATAAGATAATAAACGCATTTATATTCGGTGTCAGTACGAGTAAAATGGTTTATGTCATCTCAAAGAAAAATAGCGAGATAGAAAACTATATCATGAAAGGTATAAATACGGGCGCTACTGAGTTCAAAGTATCTGGTGGTGTACTCGATAAAAGAAATCAGATGCTACTGTGTGTAGTACACAATGCGCATTATGCTGTGTTCAAGGATAAGGTGTTGAAGATGGACCCCGATGCATTTATTTTATCCAATAATTGCTATGAAGTGAACGGTGGGAAAAAGCTGCACATTTTACCTTTTTAGTGTAAAATAGAGTTAAGTCGATAAAGAAAATGGGCTTACTATGATATAATTTAGTAAATAAGGGTGATGTTAATTTGAGTTTCATTGAATTACAAAATGTATATAAAATATATAAAAATGGTGTGACTGCCGTGGCAGATATGAATTTGAAAATAAATAAGGGGGACTTTGTCTTTGTCATAGGACATACTGCATGTGGAAAGTCGACGCTTATAAAAATGCTCTATAGAGAAGAGAAGCCAACTAAAGGAAGCGTATATGTCGGTGGAATAAACGTGGCGAAGTTAAAGAATAGCAAAGTTTATAAATTGAGACGTAAGATAGGAATAGTGTTCCAAGATTATAAATTATTGCCTAAACTCACAGCTTACGAGAATGTCGCATTTGTGTTACAAAGCTATGGTTATAAAGAATCTGAGATAAAGCCGAAAGTTATAGAAGCTCTATCTAGAGTTGGACTTAAAGAAAAGCTTCGAAGTTTTCCAGACGAGATGAGCGGTGGAGAACAGCAGAGAGTCTGTATAGCGAGAGCCATAGTCAATAAGCCGAAAGTTTTAGTTTGTGATGAGCCGACTGGAAACTTAGATCCAGATACTTCAAAGGAAATAATGAACGTTTTATCTAATATCAACAAAGAGATGGGTACCACGATAATCATGGCTACTCATGACAGAGATATAGTCAATAGAATGAAGAAGCGCGTGGTCGTCATAAAAAATGGAGTTTTGGCCGGCGACTACGAGAAAGGAAGTTATAAAGTAGATGAAGCCCATTAGAATCTTGATAAGAAGCGTATCTAGCGCTTTCAAAAGTGTAGTAAGAAATTTGAGTTTGAGCATAGCATCTATTTCTTGTATAATCATTACTTTGATATTAGTTGCGTTCGCTATACTTTTAAGCGCGAATGTAAATAATTTTACGAAGGATATCGAAGGAGATTTGACTGTCGTCGTGTTCGTCAACAAGGATGCTACCGATGAAAATATCGAAGATTTGAAAAAAAACATAGATGTAGTTCCGAACATTAAAGAGATAACGTATAAATCGAAGGATCAAATGAAAGAAGAAATGCAAAAAGAAAATGAAGCATTCGATAAAATTATGAGCGAATGGAAGGAAGGCGAAAATCCTTTACAACCTTGTTTTATAATTTTAGTAAATGACATCGAGAGTATCGGTGAAACGGCAAATACGATCAAAAATTTAGAACATGTCGACATCGTAAAATACGGCGAAGGCATGGTCGAAAGATTAGTATCTATTTTTGATATAGTTAAGAAAGTGACGATCGTCGCAGTTGTTGCTTTGGTATTCGTAACAGCGTTCTTGATAAGTAATACGATCAAAATTACGATCTACAGTCGTAAGAACGAAATCGATATTATGAGATTAGTAGGTACATCTAATATGGTAATAAAGCTTCCATTCTTGTTCGAGGGCTTGTTCTTGGGAATCTTAGGAAGTATAATCCCAGTGTTAGTGACGATCTATGGGTATGTGTTCTTCTATGATAAAATGGGAGGCGTCCTATTTACAGATATAATTTCTTTGATCGAACCGTATAATTTTGTTTTCCAAATAAGTGGAGCTTTAGTAATAATCGGTGCGATAGTCGGAATGTACGGAAGTTATAAATCCGTTAGAAAGTATTTGAAGATATGAGAAATAAAATTTTAAAAGGTTCTTTGGCCCTAGGATTAGCAGTTGCGATGATTATACCGTGTTTTACGACAGCCTATAGTTCTAATGCGAAAACTTTGGGAGAACTGAAAGCTGAACTTGCGGCATACAAAAAGAAAGTCAACGACAATGCTGCTAGTCAAAATAAGACCAAAAGTGAAATTAATGCCGCTAAGAATACGATTTCTAAAGCAGAAAGCGAGATCGAAGTAAATCAGCAAAGGATCGAAGCCGCTAAAAAGCAGATCGAGGAATTGAACGTCGAAATTGCCGAGACTCAAGAAGAGATCAAAAATTTGGTGCGTTCTTATGAGATAATGAGTGGTGACAACAACTATCTCGAGTATATATTCGGTGCTTCGTCGATATCAGATTTTATTATCAGATATAGCATCAGCGAACAATTAGCAGATTATAACGATAATCTGATTACGAGTTATGAAGATAAAATAGACGAGAACGAAAGATTGAAAAAAGAGCTTGCGGATAGAGAGATAGCTTTAAACAATCAAATTGCTGAAAAGGAAAAAGCGATCGCATCGCTTAACAACCAACTCTCTGAATATGTAGAAGATGCTCAAGATTTGAAGCAACAAGTTAAAGATATAGAGAATATGGTTAAAAATTATGTCGATAGGGGATGTAAGGATAACGATCTTCTTACTTCGTGTGTCAATTTGATGTCAGATACGGGGTTTGTTAGACCTTTGAAAAAGGGAGTGAGAACGAGTAACTTCGGTTATAGAACTCACCCCGTTACAGGTGAAAAGAACAAATTCCATACGGGAATCGATATCGGAGGAAATGCCGAAGGAACGAATGTCTATTCTATTGCAAACGGTAAAGTTGGAATGATCTCTCAACCCGCTCCGGGTAAAAAGGCTTGTGGTGGAAAGATTGTTTACGTTTACCACAATATAAATGGCCAACTTTATACTTCGACTTATATGCACCTGCTTTCGATAAACGTAAAAGTTGGACAGGCAGTTACGAATGAGACTGTAATCGGTACTGTTGGAGGCGGTTCTAGAACCCAGTCTTGGGAATCTTGTTCAACCGGGCCTCACTTACATTTGAGTTTGGCGAAAGGTTGGTACGGTAGTACGTATGTTTCATATTCTACTTGGGTTGCAAATTTAGTGGACCCCGGTTTAAAACAGTATACAAATATACCTGGATATGGAAAGTACTTTTATTCGAGAACTTGGTAGATAATATGAGAAACGAACTCACTTGAAAATAGTGAGTTTTTCCTTTTATTAATATCTAAATTGTGCTAGAATATATTTAAATTGAGAGGTCATGTGTAATGGATAGAAAGACAAAGAGGTTAGTAAAAAGGGTCAGTTTAATAAGTTTAATAATATTGTCGACGATTTTAGTCGTCTTCGGTGGAAAACGGTATCTCGATTGGATCGACGTCGAAGCAGCGAAGAGAGAAGATACCGAGAAGGTAGTATACGTTTCTCGCGAAAATAAACTGAATGCAGAAGGATTATACGTATCAAATGTCAAAGAAAATCTTAAGAGCTTTTTGGAAGGAACAGACGCCAAAAAAGTTGTGTATAGGTTTGAAGGCGAGGATTTTTATCTATTGTTGGATGTAGATAATAGAGAAGAGGAACCGGTCTTTTCGATCGAGAAAGTCATCGATGAAAAACAGGAAGTTAATGCTCTGATAAGTTTTAGAGATGTCGAGAGTGTCGAATATAGGACTCATCGCTCTAGCGCATCTTCTATCATTAAGGTCAATTCTAGTGTAGAGCTCTTAAACAATTATATAGCTATAACAGAAGGTACACACTATCTACTCGGCGAGGATATTAAGACGATAAGCTATAAGAACGATCAGTTTTATTATTTAGCGTATAATCTTAGATATATTGCTTTGAGAGAGGTCGAAGCTTGTACTAAGGAAGTTAAAGAGGAAATACCTAAGTTTAGTTTAAAAGATTATTATTATAAGTATGGGAAGATAAATTTTTTAAGTGACTATTATCAGAAGTTGGCTTCTAAGACTTTTACAGTCAAAGAGAGATGTGAAGAGTTGGAGGCTAGTTTACCAGTGACAGAAAATAATGAAGAATAGAGTATGAGATGGACAATAAGATAATAGAGCAATTGGAATGACAACTTTCTAAGCAGGTATTGGAGAACATAAAAAGTAGAAATATTCATCTGGGAGTTTTTACAGATCCTTATTTGACTTACATGTTGAATGGCAAGAAGACCGTTGAATCTAGATACACGAAAAATAGAATTTTTCCTTATAATAAAATTTCTGAAGAGGATATCGTTTTGATTAAAAAGTCTTGTGGAGATGTATTAGGATATTTTACTATTAAGGAAGTTATTTTTTTCGAGTTAGGTGAAATTGATATAGAGTGTATTAAGTCTAAGTTTGGATCGCAGTTGTGCGTGACAGAGACGTTTTGGGAAGCGAAAAAGAACTCGAGTTATGCCACTTTGATCGTCATAGATGAAATCGTGAAGTTGAAACCTTTTCATATAGATAAAAAAGGAATGCAGACTTGGATCAAGTTTGATAAGGAACAATAGAGCGTTTAAGGGTAAGTAAAAATATTTGTAAATTTGAAATAATTATGCTAAAATATGTTTGTGATTTACGGAGATTATGAGATTAAGTAGGATATAAGATGACTCATATAGAGAGAAACGTGGTCGGTGGAAACGTTTTGAGAGCTTATATGTGAATTTCACTCGTAGGAGTAAAGCGTATTAGGGCGTTAACCTAAATAAGAGTGCTAGAAAGTTCTAGAAATTGGGTGGTACCGCGGATATATTTCGCCCCAATGTGTCTAGATTTTTTTTAATGAGAGGAAGATTTTAAATGAATGAAAAAGTAGAGACATTAAAAAAAGAATTGAAAGAAAAGTTAGAAAAAATTAGTTCTTTAGCTGAACTGGGAGCAGTCAAGGCAGAGTTCTTAGGAAAGAAAGGTAAAATCACGGAGCTATCATCGATGATAAAAGACTTAAGTCCTATGGAAAAGAAAGATTTTGGAAAACTCTTAAATGAAATTAAGACTTTTGCAGAAGATCTCGTCCAAGAGAAACAAGAATTGATCGAAACGATGATCATGAACGACAAATTAGAAAGTGAACGGATCGATGTTACACTTCCAGGGACCACTATCAAATGTGGATCTCCAAATATGCTTGAAGGTATGATCGAGGACTTAGAAGAGTTGTTTTTAAACATGGGTTATGACGTCGTCGAAGGACCCGAAGTCGAGAAAGATTTATACAACTTCGAGTTGTTGAACTTACCTAAAGGACATCCTGCTAGAGATGCCCAAGATACTTTCTATTTAAAGGATGATGAATTGTTACTTCGCAGTCAAACTAGTCCCGTGCAGATTAGGACTATGCTTGCGAATGAAGGAAAAAGCCACATAAGGATCATCTGTCCTGGAAAGACTTATAGACGCGATGACGACGATGCAACACATTCTCATCAGTTTACTCAGATGGAAGGATTGCTCATCGATGAAGGAATCAGTCTAGCTGATTTGAAGGGAACTTTCGACGTCATTGCTAAACATCTTTTTGGTCAAGACGTCGAGACGAGGTTTAGGAGTTCTTTCTATCCGTTTACAGAACCGAGTGTCGAATTAGACGTCAGCTGTTTTAACTGTGGTAATAAGGGCTGCTCGATCTGTAAGAACACCGGATGGATCACCGTCGGAGGAGCAGGAATGGTCCATCCTAAGGTGTTAGCGAATTGTGGGTATGATCCAGAAAAAGTAAGTGGTTTTGCTTTTGGGTTCGGAGTAGAGAGACTCGCCATGTTAAAATATGGAGTGACTGATGTCCGAACATTCTATTTAAATGATCTCAGGAATAACTCAGACAGAAAGGATGTGTAAATATGATGCGAATAAGTACAAGCTGGTTAAACGACTATGTAGATATAAGTGATGAGAATTTGAGAGAGCTCGCAGATAAAATAACCAATGCTGGTGTGAATGTCGAGACTGTCGAAGAGTATAATACTCCCAATTTAGTCGTCGGACAAATTTTAGAAATAGAGGATCATCCGGATTCAGACCATTTGCACGTGTGTAAGGTCGATGTGAAAGATGAAGTGTTGCAGGTCGTCTGTGGGGCACAAAATTTAAAAAAGAATATGATGGTCATAGTTTCAAAAGTGGGCTGTGTTTTACCAGGAGACTTTGAAATAAAGAAATCGACTATTCGAGGAGTAGAGTCCTGTGGAATGTTGTGTGCTCTTTCAGAGTTAGGCCTAGAAGAAGATACACCTGAAAATCATGCGAAAGGAATACATGAACTTCCTGCCGATGCTTTAATCGGGACGAATCCATACAATTATCTCGGCCTCGATGATGTAATTTTCAATTTAGATCTAAATCCTAATAGAGAGGCGGATTGTACTAATCACATCGGATTTGCATATGAAACGGCAAGTGTATTAGGTAAGGGTGTCGAGATGCCTGAAATTAAATCTCATCCTATTGACGATAGCGTCAAAGATGAGTTGGAAGTCGATGTCATTACTGATAACTGTCCTATGTATAATGCAAGAAAGGTTAAGAACGTCGTCATAAAGGAAAGTCCAGATTTCATTAGAGAAAGACTTACTAATTGTGGAATGAGATCTATCAATAACGTCGTAGATATAAGTAACTATATAATGTTGGAGTACGGACAGCCATTACACTTCTTCGATGCCGATAAGCTAGGACAGACGATTTTGGTTAGAATGGCCGAGAAAGGCGAGAAAATCGTTACCTTAGATGGCGTGGAAAGAAGTTTGACAGGGGAAGATATCGTCATTACTGATGGGGTTAAGCCTATATGTATCGCTGGGGTAATGGGTGGCGCAAATAGTGGCATCGACGATAATACTAAGAATGTCGTCATCGAATCAGCTATTTTTGAACCTCTCTGTATAAGATATACTTCGAAAAGATTGGATCTGAAAAGTGAAGCTAGCAGGAGATATGAGCATGGCTTGAATTATGAGTATACGATGGAAGCGATCGATAGAGCTTGCTATCTTTTAGAGAAATATGCTGATGCCGAAGTGCTTTCGGATACCATTACGTACGATATCGTAGACAAGACACCAAAGATAGCTGAAGTTACATTAAGTGAAATCAATACACTTTTAGGATTAGATATGACTTTGGACGATGTAGAGGATGCTTTCATAAATTTACAATTTCCTTTCGAGGTCAAAGGCGAAAAATTTATTGTTACGATTCCGAATAGAAGAAACGATGTCTCTATTAAAGAAGATCTGATCGAGGAAGTCGGAAGGCTGTACGGTTATCAGCACATCACGAGCAAGATGCCTAGTTTAGCTATTAAGAGAGGCGAATATGTCGGATTAGTCGGGTTAAGAAAAAGTATATCTAAAAGGCTTCGCTCTCTCAGTTTGAACGAAACTAGAACATATACGCTTATAAGCCCAGAAATGGACAGTAAGTTCGGATATGATAGAAAAATGTCTATTCCTTTACTCCGTCCTATGAGTTCTGATAAGTCTATAGTACGTCAGTCTATCGTCGCTTCTTTGCTCGGCGTCTATGAGTATAACGTAGCTAGAAAGGTGAAGGACATCAACGTTTATGAGATAGCTAATGTGTACTCGAATGTCGATGAAGAGGATACAAAACTTGCTATTTTGATGAGTGGAGATTATATATCTAACGTTTGGCAGGGAGTTAAAGTTAAAGTCGACTTCTATGTCTTGAAGGGAATAGTATCTAACTTACTCGACTACTTAGGATATCAAGGAAGATATTCATTCGTACCTAGTAGTGAGATTTCTGACATGCATCCGGGAGCAACGGCGGTTATTAATGTCGACAACAGAGAAATAGGATTTTTAGGAAGGGTACATCCTAGCGTATGTAAAAAGGAAGTGTACGTTTTAGAAATCTCGATCATGAAACTTGCAGATAAAAAAACTAGACCGTTTAAGTTTAAGGAATTAAACAGATATCCTAGCATAGTTAAAGATGTCGCATTCGTAATGGAGGATAAGATGTCTTCTAGCGAAGTTGAAAAAGAGATTAGACGTGCGAGCGGAAAGTTGCTTTCGAAAATCGAAGTTTTCGATGTGTACAAGGGTGAAAACGTTAAAGAAGATGAGAAGTCTATCGCGTACTCTCTAACTTTTGAAGACGAAACGAGAACTTTAACTACCGAGGAGGTCAACGATTTATTCAATAAAGTTATCGATGAGGTCTGTGCTAAGTTAAAGTTGAGAATAAGAAATTAGTATTTGAAAACATTATCTTTTGAAGGGATGATGTTTTTTTGTGAAATAGTAAATTAATAACTTAAAAATTTTTTGTTATTTTATTAAAAAAAGTATTACACAAAAATTTTTATTGTGCTACACTTATTGAGTTGCCAAAAGATTTGATGATTGGAGGAATTTTTATGAAAGAATTAGATCTAGGTAAAGAAAAAATCGGAAAGTTGTTACTGGCATTTTCGATCCCTTGTGTCATAAGTATGCTGATAAATTCTGTATACAACATAGTAGACCAAATATTTATAGGAAAAGGTGTTGGGACACTTGGAAATGCTGCAACAAATGTAATATTTCCATTAATAATGATATTTAATGCAACTGCAGGGCTTATCGGAAATGGTGCTAGCGCCAACTTTTCGTTGAGGTTAGGAGAGGGAAATAAAGAGGAAGCAAACAAGAGCATCGGTCAGGCTCTTACTTTAATTGTAATCTTTTCTGTGTTGCTTTCAACACTTTCGTACATCTTCTTGCCACAGCTTATAAATTTTTTCGGTTGTACAAGTAGCGTCTATGATTATGCTTTAGAATATGGAAAGTACATCATATTAGGTGCTCCGTTTATGATCATTTATTCCGCTCTTTCAAACATCATAAGAGCTGATGGATCTCCTAAGTATTCGATGATCATGTTAGTAATCGGCGCTATTGTGAACATCATATTAGAACCTATATTTATAATCACTTTGAATTTAGGAGTGAAGGGTGGTGCGATTGCTACTGTGATTGGACAATTTGTTTCATTCGTCATAGCACTCATGTATTTGAAGAAAATTAAGTCTGTAAAGCTTACAAAAAAGAATCTACGTTTAGATAAGAATGTATTTAGAATACTATCTCTAGGACTGTCGTCTTTTATAACACAATGTACGGTTTTAGTATTATTCGTATTTATGAACAATATGATGACTAAATATGGAGCTTTGTCTAAATTTGGTGAAGATATACCTCTTTCAGTTTATGGGGTAGTATCTAAGATTAACAGTCTATTTATATCGACTGTATTGGGAGTGTCGATAGGTGCTCAGCCTATAATCGGGTTTAATTATGGAGCAGGAAATGAACTTCGGGTAAAGGAGACACTTAAGAATGTCTTGATGATTAATTTCATAGTAGGATTAGTGTTCAATATTTTATTTGTAGCATTTCCTAGAGAGATCGCCGGTTTATTTATAAGTAGAGGGGACAATGAATATGATTTATTCATAGAATTTGCCATACTGATGTGTAGGACTTTCTTATCTGTCACAGCATTAAATTCTTTAGAGATGACTACTAGTGTGGTTATTCAATCTTTAGGGAATGTCAAAAAGGCTACTGCTGTTTCATTTATAAGGCAAATCATGCTTTTAATTCCTATTGCTTTATTACTTGCAATCGTTTTCGACTTCGGTATCCACGGCATATTGTATGCTGGTGCAGCTGCAGATACATTATGTTTTATAGTATCGATATTCATTTTCAGATCTGAATATAAAAAACTCGGAAAGAAAGTTCCCAGTAAAGGTGAGAGATTTAGAGATGAGGTCAATAATAAGTCGGCCGAAGATTTCAATAAAGTCATAACTATTTCACGTGAATATGGTAGTGGTGGCAGATATGTTGCCGAACTCTTAGCATCGAAATTGGGAGTGCCTTGTTATGATAGAGAGATAATTAGACTTACTGCACGGGAATCTGGGTTTACAGAAGAATTTGTCGAAAAAGGCGAACAAATAAAAAAAGGATACTACTTAAACGACGACAAGATGTTTTTGGCGGAGAGTAAAGTCATAAGGGAGCTAGCTAAAGGTCCATGTGTAATAGTCGGAAGGTGTGCAGATTATATTTTAAAAGACGAGCCGAATGTCGTCAAAATCTTTCTTTTCAGCGACGAAGAATCAAAAGAAAAAAGGGCTTGCAAGTATTATCATCTGAATAAAAAAATTGCAAAAAGGGAAATCAATAAAATCAACAAGGAAAGAGCAAAGCATTATAAATTTTATACTAACCGTGACTGGAAAGCATGTGAAAACTATGATCTCACAATAAACGTCGATAAATATGGGGTCGAGAAGACCGCTGAGAATTTGACTAATATACTTAAATAAAAAGTTGTTATGAACCTGTATTTGGTTGATAACAACTTTTTAAATGTCTTCAGGAATGAGTTTTTTTAGATATTCGATGATGTCTTCTTTTTTATAGTTACATTTGTTTCGAAGCCACTCTATGCCGACATAGGAGATAGCGCCTAGATAGAAGTTTAAGATAAATTCATTGGGGATGTTCGACCTGTTTTCTTTTTGAAGACGCATTTTTATGTCCTCTTTTAAAGTGTCGTAAATCATATCTATAGCTATGCTGTTTCGGTTATTAGTAACGATCGGAACGTAGATGTTCTTTTTCTCTTCGACGTGTATTAGAAGAATATGTATGACTTCTAAGTAGTATTCTTTCGTGTTAGATATTCTGTCATTTTCTTTAAGTTCATTTTGGAGATTAGTTTTTAGATCTTTTATGAGAGAATCTAAAAGAGAATATTTGTCTTCGAAGTGAGTATAGAAAGTCGAACGATTTATGAGCGAGATGGAGCATATTTCGGAGACTTTAATTTCTTCGAACGGCTTTTCTTCGAGAAGTTGTAAAAGGGCTTCATAAAGATTCTTCTTGGTTTTTAGTATCCTCAAATCTGTTTTGTCATTCATATTAACCACCGTAAATATTATACTAAATTTTATATCGTATGACAAATTTTACTTTTGATAAGATTTTATTTGGTAGACAAATAGAGTCTCATCACTGTTAGAGGAAGCGAAGCCAGCGTATTTATTGCTAAGACTTACGAGAGCTTCTGATCGATCAGAGTACGTTTTTAATGTATTTGCATAATCTCCGAATTTTTCTATTCCTTCGGTTTTTAAAGTCGTAGTTCCTCGACTTAAAGTGTGTGAACCGTCGCTCAGTTTTTGGGAACCGATTTTCAGCTCATTTGCACCGGCATATATTTTTTGTAATCCTAGTTCGAGTCCAAACATACCGTCTGATAACTTAGTGGATCCTTCTTCTAAAAGTTCTACTGTTTCATTTAAAGTTTTCATTAATTTTTCGATTTTTTGTTGTGTTTCTTCTTTAAATTTAATCATCGTTTCTATCGCTTGATTATTCTTATTCAACAGTCCTACCAGTTCGTAGGTATTTTTAATCGTCAGTAGAGAAGTGTCCGTTCCAGTATATGAACTCAAATTATTCCCTGTATATATAGAAGCTATCTCATCAAGCGTTTTTCCTGTCGAAGTGACAAGCGAATTTATAGTACTGGTATTGGCATTTTTTAGCAGCAGAAGTTCTTCTACGGAATCTTTAGAAATTTCTAGTTGGGTACTTTGGAGGGCAGTTTTTAATTCTTTTAAACTTTTGTTCAATTCTTGTGAGCCCAAGTGCAGTTCTTTTGAAGCTGTAACAGCGTCTTTTAGACTATTTGAGAGAATATTAGAACCCGTCTTTAATTCATTCGCGCCGACATCGAGTTCTTTGGCTCCCTTCTCTATTAAAACCATATTTTTTTCAAGTTTGTCTATGTTTGCCTTTAAGTTTTCTGCTTTTTTGAATAGTGAAATGTCTTTTTCACTGAGAAGTTTTGGAGTAGAAATTAGGTACGTCGTTCCGAGTTCAAATTTTTCGGTATCGAATTCTAAAGTTATACTGTTTAGAGATCGTAATTCTTCAAGTTTAGTGCTTTCGTATAATCCAGGAGATGCGACTGCTACTATGATCGTGCGAGATCCAGTGTTGATAACTTTGCCGTTTTCCACAGTTATGTTTTTAGTGTTTTCTCCTTTGATGATCGTTCCAAGCGTCGTCATAAATGGAGTATATAGAGTCTCATTGTGACCGTTTATGTTCATTCGATTTTTTTGATTATTTTTTAATTTATATAAAATCTTTATATGACCTTCTTTACCGATCATGTTTTCTAATTTTTCAGGGGTACCATTTAAGTAGTATTCCACTTCTATTTCTATTGGTAGCTTTTTGTTGACAGTTCCCCTATAGAAGATGTCTTTTCCACGATTGCTCCAAATGAGTCGATCGCCATTTAATTTGTACGTTTCTTCTCCATTTATGTTTAAAATCTCTTTTAATTCTGTCTCATCTTGAATATCCTTATCTCCTATAAACGACAGGTGATTTGAGACGACAGACTGGGCAATTTGTCCATTGTAATCTAAGTTTGAATATACTGTCTCTGTCTTATTTAATGCCAGTGTGTTAAACGGCAAGAATAGAGTTCCGATTAAAAGAGCAAGTTTTATTTTTTTTGTTTTCATTTATATACATCCTTTCATAATTTTTGTCGTCTTCATTATAATTTTGTCGAAGACGATTAGAAGTGCTGGCAATAATAATGACACTGTAATCATACTTATTATTGCTCCTCTCGACAATAGGTCGCAGATAGAACCTATCATATCAATTTTAGAGTATGCTGCGACTCCAAACGTCGCAGCGAAGAAGCAGAAGGCAGATAGTACTACAGAAGGAACAGTTTTAGATAAGGTATCTTCGATTGCCTTGAACTTATCTTTTGTCTTTTTTCTTTCGTCTAGGTATGTCGTCGATAAAAGAATCGCATAGTCGATCGTAGCGCCTAATTG
>CASRZA010000036.1 GCA_949439935.1 uncultured Bacilli bacterium | reverse complement strand
GCCTCTTCAGCCTCTTGAGTACTACTCCATTAAGGAACATAACCATTTTATCTAATTTTGTCCCTTTAGTCAATATGTTTTTTACGTTATTTGATAGCTACATAAGATTTTCCTATTGCGAGTTCGCGTCCTTTTAATTTAGCGAGTTCACTTATCGATACCACTTGGAAGCCTTCTTTATATAGACTTTTTAAAGCCCTCTCGACGGCGTCTACTGTGCTTTTATATAGACTGTGCATTAGAACGATGTCTCCATCTTTTGCATTATTCATAATTTCATCATATATTTTGTCAGCATCTCTAGTTTTCCAATCTAAAGTATCTATGTTCCATAAGATTACGGGCATTCCAACTTCTAGAAGAACTTTTTTGTTGACTGCTCCATAGGAAGGACGTAAAAGTGTGAGTTCTTTTCCAGTTAGATTTCTAAAAATGTCGTTCGTTTTAGTTATCTGTGATTTGACATTTTTTGAAGATAAACCAGTCAAAGATTTATGATTGAACGTATGATTTCCTACTTCCATCCCCTTCTCTACCATCTTGTGTATAGAGTTTGGGAAGTTTTCTATCCTATTTCCTACTACGAAAAACGTCGCCGTCGAATGACTTTCTGTCAAAAGATCTATGAGTTTTAAATCGTAATCGCTAGGACCGTCGTCGAAAGAAAAAGCGATCGCCTTCTTGTTTTTATCTAAAGTAAACGTTTCATTCTCATATGCATCGTCATAATTCATATTGAAATTCAACATATCTTTTATTTCGTTGTAGTTGATCTTTATGTTTACGTCTCCATATTCTTTTGTTTTATAGTATCCTACAAGTTCATTTGCTTTAATATTGTAAGTCGCCTCATCGAAGTTTACATCATCGACGACAAATTTTGGATACTTTAAAGCTAGAAGTTTTTTTGAAGCTGCTAAGAATCCCTCTTTATCGTCGAGAATTTTTGAAAATTCGATCTTTTCCTTTTTCTTGTAGTTATATATGACGTTTGTCGGATTACCACAATCTAAGAATATACTGAGCCGATTTCCACCTAAATCTAGAATGTTATATGTAAGTGTTGTACAAGAGTTCTGTTCTATGTATCCATCGATAAGTGCATCTATCTCCTTGTTATTAAAATAAGGTTTATTGAATGCGTTTGCGGTGTCTTCGACAGGAATTTCAGTATATTTTATTGCCGTCAAGCTCTGCATCACATTATTATTCGTCGATTCTACTTCTATGTGATATCCTTGCGTAAAGGCTATGTCCATTATTAGAACTTTTAAAAACATTGCAAATATAAGAGCAAAAGTGTATCTCGTCAAAATATTTAAATATGTACTTCTCATGATATTACCTCTCATTCATTATACCACTATTTTACCCAAAAAACAGAAAAAAATATTGCATGAGCGAAAGTTTTATGTTATTATTAATACGTTGATGGATCTTTAGCTCAGTTGGTTAGAGCATCCGGCTCATAACCGGGCGGTCGTAGGTTCGAGTCCTACAAGATCCACCATTTTTAATGCGAGTATGGCGGAACTGGCAGACGCGCTAGACTTAGGATCTAGTGGTTATACCGTGCAGGTTCAAGTCCTGTTACTCGCACCAGTAGCGAATACGTTCGAACTTTTATAAGTTTGAGCTAAATATACGAATCAACTTTCAAAAGAAGTTGATTTTTTGGTGTACTTAAAAGAAAGGACGAACTATTATGCTTGGTATTACTACTAAACCTTTGCATTTCGATTTAGAACTACAGAAGAAAATCGAATTTGTATGCAATTTTTGTAACACTACTCCAACTATAATCAATGGAAGTATAAGAAGTATAGAACATACTAACATTTCTTATATAGAACCTCACAGAGTGATTATTAAAGGTGTAACATTACTCGCATTCAAATATTCAACAGTATTGTATATCGAAAGTTTAGGTAGAGAGATAGAGATAAAAGATTTAGAAACCTTTATTAAATCTATATAGATTATTAATAAAATCAACTTCTTTGACAGATAATTAGCAGATAATGGACATATTTTTGGAAGATTTTTGACAAATTTTTGGACATTCCAATTATTCAAATTCAATTCTATAATACCTACTTGAAAGGGGAAGATTTTATGAATAATGATAAAAAGATAGCAGGACTATATATTCGAGTTAGCACTGAAGACCAAGCTCGTGAAGGTTTTAGTCTACCAGAGCAAGAAAAAAGATTAAGAGCAATGTGTGAGTATAAAGAATATGAAGTCTATAAAATATATAAAGATGCTGGAATAAGTGCTAAAACAGGAAATAAACGTCCTGCATTTGAAGAATTATTGCAAGATATTAAAGATAAGAAATGTAACACTATTGTGGTGTTAAAACTCGATAGATTAACACGTTCTGTTTATGATTGGGAAAACATATTGAAGTTTTTAGAAGAAAACAATGCCTATTTAGACTGTGCCAACGATGATATTAACACGACAAATGCCAACGGTAAAATGATTTCTAGGATTTTGACTTCTGTTTCACAACAAGAAATCGAAAGAACAAGCGAAAGAACGAAAGTTGGACTTGCAGGAGCTATCTCATCTGGACATATTCCAAGTAGAACTCCATTAGGTTATAAACGAGAGAACAAAAAACTAGTAATAGATGAAACTATGAAAGATATAGCGATAAGAATATTTAAACTTTATCATAATGGTAATTCATATCAAACGATTGCTAATATCTTCAACAAAGAGAAAGTTTTAGGGAAAACAAATTGGTATGATTCTACTATCTTTGGAATACTCCAAAATGAAGTTTATAAAGGTGATTATGTTCAAAATAAGAAAACAGATCATCCTACATATTACTATGATGTTGTTCCTCCATTAATCGAAAAAGAGTTTTGGGAAGAATGTCAGATTCAAAAGAAAAAGAACACTCGAAGTTTTAAAAGACACTTAACTTATCTATATCTTCAAAAATTGAGATGTCCAAAATGCAACAGAATTCTAGGTGGTAAAGCAACTACAAAGAAAAACGGTACTTCATACTATTACTACTATTGTAATGACTGTGAATTTACCATCAAAGAAAGTCAAATTGAACATTCTATCAATAGTATTATAGAAGAATTATTTGAGTATGATACAGTTGTCAAACAGACATTACTGCCGATGATTAAAACTAAATTAAATAATCCAAAAGATGACCTTATAAGAGAACTTAATAACCAAACACAGAAGTTTGACCGAATCAAAAAGGCTTATGTAAATGGAACTTTTACATTAGAAGAATATGAGGAAGAAAGAAAAATCGTCGAAACTACTATTCAAGATTTAGAATTGAAGATAAAAGAATGTAATGACTGTGAAGAATTACAATTTACTAAAGAAGATATTTTGATTAAGCGAGATATAAACTACATCAATAGACTTGTCTATCCGACTGAATATCAAGAAAATACTAAATGTTGGAAAGATTTATCTCGTGATGAGCAAGCAGAATATCTTATGAGTTGGATCGATGATATACTTCTTTCTTATGATAATGAAAAACTCAAAGTACTTAAAATCAACTTTAGAAATTCATTCTTTGATGATTTATGTAATTTATTTGTAAGTGGCTATGTAGATATTAGCAGAATTGCGATAGATGAGAACAATAACAAGTTAAAGGTTAGATATAGTGAATATCTACCTAACGAAACTGTATTAGAAAATTTACTTAGATTAAGACAATTCTACAATGTTGATTACTATGAAACAGTTTATTATAACGAAAACAAAATGATAAGGTTTGAATATGTCGATGGTAGACAAATAGTTAGATGTTTCCCTGTTGATGAGGAATATTCTAAACTAGGAATAATCTGCATCAATAAAGAGGAAATTTGTAACATCTCTAATACAAACAAAGAAAATGTCTTTGAATATATACCGTGTAGAGAATCCGACAATGTTTTTGTAATGAAACCATTATCTGTTAATTAAAAAGGGGGAAAATAATTTATGAGAAAACTAACAAACGAGAATATTAGTAAAAATCAAGTTTGATACTATCGAGCAGTACAAAGTATTGCAATATCTTAAACGTGAATTAGATATTTATGAATTCGAAGTTTATCTTTATGATAGAAAGACGATAAAAGTAATAGATAACACTTACGATAGTGGCTACTTCGAATACAATAAAAATACTAATAATATTGACTTTAGTGAAACAAAAAAGAAAATACCAGAAAAAGAAATTTAGAAAGAAAGATACAAAATGAGAAACAATATTAGCGAAGAATTAAAAGAGGTATTAATCGAATTCAGGAAATTAAGCGACGAGAATAAGTTATATACAATAAGCGTTTTACTTAATCATTTAAGTAATGGACTTATTAACGACGGTAATTATTCCGATGTCGATGATGCTTACGAAAATGATAAATCGGTTCTTACAAATTTAGACATTAATTTAGATGATCCGATGAAACTGGCGACTGATTTGCTTATAATTAGCTCTACAAAAGAAGATATTACCATTAATCCTAATGGAATTGATATAGAGCCTTACGTAAATAAAAATTCAAAATTAGAAATAAGGACTATCGTATCAAAATTTTACAGATTAGATTTTAAAGATAAAATCGACTTCTTTATTGAAACACTTTATGACATATCAGAAATTAAAGAAGTCCAAAAAATGGATTTTGATTTTAACGGACTAATTGATTAATTATTAACTTATTCGAAAATGAAATTTGGGGAGAATAATGAAAATAATTTAGAGATTGAAACCACTAACTAACAATTATTTTAATTCCTCTATTGGACAACAGGAACCCACTTATAATTCTTTTATAGATTGTGCTAAAGCAAAAAAAACGTTTTGCTTTAGCAAGCGAGCATTGCGAATTATAAGTGCCTATTGTCAATAGATTTGCTTAAAATAATGGCAAACACTAACCGTCATTATTTTTAATTTTCGAAAATTTAAAGTCGCCACCTTTTTCTCAAAATTCCTAAAAAATCACTCCCTTTTTTAATGGGCATAAGTGTTGGACACCACGAGTTCTAGTTTTGCCTTGTAAAACCGAACTTTTTTGTGGTGTCATCTCTTTTTGCACTTGCAAAAATGGCGACTTTGTTCCCTAAAAATGACCACGCCATTTCTTTTATTTCTTATGAAATAGAAGGTTTATTGAGAAAAAGTGACGACTTATTGTGACTACAAATGTAAAATTTAAGGCTAGAACATTAAAAAAGTGACGACAAAAAAACTATATTTGTTTAAACTGATAATATAGCTTTGTCAATAATTAACGATTAATGTAGAAAGCTCTTTCTAAATCGGAATTTGAAGTTGTTTTAAATAGAAATATGATAATACCTCTATTAATCGATTTATTAAGAACTAAAATTTTTTATAGGAAACAACATTAATTATTAAAAAATAATAAATATATAATTGCCAGAAGTATTACAAAAAGTATCGCAAGTAAATTATTTTTTAGTTTCATTTGCTTTGTTGTTCCAGCATTTTTAATATTTGACTTATATAAGTTATTAGTAAAATCAATATTTATTGCATTAGTATCTTTTTTTTCGATTGTTATTTTTGAATTATCATCTTTGATTGCTTCAATAAAATCAATAAAATCAGTTAACAATACCTGTGTTGGAGTATAGTTCGCATTTTTATTAGGATTATTTAATATATCATTTTCTTCAAATACTTCCTCTTTTGAACCATTTTTGCTTACAAAAGCAACAACTGTTACAAGTCCATTATCAACCTTTACTTTCATATATGTTGGAAATGATTTTGTATCTAATAGTTGATTATAAAATCCAAATAACAATTCATTATTATAATTGATTAACTTATATTTCTTTGCATTAAAAAAGTAATCAATTCTATAAGTAAGTTCATCAATACTTTTTTCTGTAGTAATAGTGGCTATTACACGTTGATTTTTTTGTTCATTCATCTTATATTTCCTCCTACCTTTCAATAATAATATACCATATTTCAGTTTTTTTTTAAATATATTATACATATTTTTTAAATATTTATGGCTATGTTGTAGTTTTTGATAAAAAAGAATATGCTTTAGATAAAAATAGAAATCCATTACTTTGTAGATGTCATGATTTATTAACACAACTATTAAACTATGTAAAGGAATGTTACATGCAACTATTAACAAATTAAAGGAAATGAATATAGAAAGAGCCTATATTAATTCTTATTCTTGGAGAAAAAAATTTATAATAATGTAGGATTTCAAACTGAGGATTCAATAGGGTTTTGGTATAAAGAATTGTAGTATTTAAATCTGAATTAGAAAATTTTAGGTTACAAAATTATACTTTTGTAGTATAATGAGTTTAGAAAGTTGATTTAACGGAATCGACAAAAGTTGTAAACGTGCCCGTTTCCCGCACCAAATTAAGATTATTACACAATAAAGTGTGTGATAATAGATTGAATGATTTTTTTAAAATTCTGTGTGATAGTATTTAAAAAATCGATCTTAGAAGAAAGAGAACGCCATTCTCTTTTTTTATTGTGTACATAAACATCTAAAGTTATAGCTACACTACTATGACCTAAATATTTAGACACTTTATCTATTTTTATGAAAAACATGCATTTTTTTGAGCCTATTCTTATAGTAGTAAAATAGATATTAAATCATACATACATTGTTTAAAATAAGGGTCTAGTAGAGGAAACTAATATTTTTAGTAAAAAAAAAGATAGTATAGCACTACCATCTATTTTTGGGGAAGCATAACCATCGCTTTTTTCCCTTCGACAGAGCTCACAATCGGACTTGCTTCACCAACTGAACTTGCCGAATATTTAGTTACTATTGTCTTCATATTTTCTAGTAATTCCCTCTTTTCGGCTTCGAGATAAGCCCTTTCTTCACTAGATATTTCGTAGGATAAAAGATCAGCGATCGTAGAAAGATTTTTCAAAGCTTCACTTAGTCTGTTTAGATCTTCCGAATCATTTGCTAAAACTTTTATAAGATTTTTAGAATCCAAATAAAGTTGAAGTTCTTCTTCGTTTAAAATTAGTCCGACCCTGTATCCTCTCATCTGAATACGATTGTCAATATGACGCTTGATAGTCGCTTCTTCTTCGTCGGTAAATCCGCATTCGTGTAGATTTGTTAGGAATTCATCTAACAAAAACGGTATTTCTATTACGCATCCATTGGCGTAGTATTCTGATATTTTCTCTCGAGCAGCGGCCTCTTTGATCGATCTTCTTTCAGCTGCGTGCATCACTCTAAATTTTTCGTTGCTTTCTTCTAAAAGAACTCTCAATTCTCGTGGCATAAGATTTAGAGCTTCTGGAATTACCATAGCACTTTGGCATTTAAAAGTTTTAGTTAAAATGTCACGTAAAATATTCTCAAAATCTTTTACTCGCGGATTCTCTTTGAATGTTCCGTCTTCGTTAAAATAGCCTAAAAGCTGTTTAACTTCTCTCGGACATCTCTCGAAATAAAGACGTGTATTGTTTCTGTTTTGGAAATCTTTGTGAACTAGCATTCCTAAACATGCGGCAATATCTCTAGGTGGGACATCAGTTATTACAGTGCATACTGTCATCGTATATAAGAAGACACTTATGTCTAAAGGCTTTACTGCTTTTTCGTGGTCAAAAGATGAAGACACGGTAACCCACATGCTATCTTGATAAACATTAGGATCAGAGTATTTGTTTAATACTCTTTCGATCTCGCTTATTACTTTTTTAATTACTAAGGTGCTAGAGTCTTTCTTTTCCGCTTCTAAACTTCTATTGTTCTCTTCGAGCAGTTCGGTAAGTTCATCTGCGAGTGATTTTTCTTCATATGATATTCCTAAAATTTCATGTAACATAGTTTTAAAACTGTCTTTGTCAGCTTCTAGACGCGAGATCTCATTTTTGAATCTCTCTACTCTTTCGTTATATCTAAAATTTCCATCTGATTCAAAATAGTCTTGCAGAAGCGTTATAGAATACTCTGCAGAACTTAAACAATTGTCTTTACTTTTACTTAAAAACCTTCTTCCGGCTTCGACAGTTAATCCAAAAATATTTCTAACGTCCTCGATCGTCAAGACTCCGATGCCATAGGCATAACTTAATGTCTCGAGCAGCGTAGGTAAAGATATAAATTTGACAGCTCTCGAGGTTGAATAGTTATTTATGATCGTGTTTAGAACGGTTATAATGTTGTTTATAAGTATAACCTTTTTTTCTACTAGTGCATATTCGAGACTTAAAGCTATTCCATCATAATTAGTCTCTTCCCAGCTTTGGTTTGCAGAACTGACACTATCATGCGAAACTTGAAAGTTATGTTGTGTGCTAGCGTTTTTTGCTTTTTGTGCATTTTGCCGTCTTAAAATATTTATTTTCTCTGCTCTGCATTCGTTTAACTTTCCTTGCAGTCTTCTTCTTAAATCTTTTAAACATACTTTTAATTTTTCATTTGCGTTCATAAAAAAAACTCCCCTTTTATAAAAATCCTTAGTATTCTACCATTAAATCGAAGCAAAGTAAAGAAAAAGTACCTAAGAAGTGCCTCTAATATTGTTTTTCAGACGGCAAGAAACTCAACCTCTTAACTTTTGGTTCTTCAAAAGAGCAAGGACTGAGTTTTTTTATGGACGATGTTGAAACTTTAAGTTGTTCTATCAATTCTTCAATTTGTGTCTGAGTATAATTTCGGTTTGTCATTATAGTCAAGAAATCTTTTATTAGTTCGTATCCACGTTCATATTTTATATCGCTTTGAGTGGCACATAGTTTTATCAAGGTTTTGTCGTCGAATGGCCGTCCTGAAAAAAGAACTTTTTTGACAGTCAAAATGTCTCTATATGTAACCTCTTGGTTAAACCCTGCAAATTCTAATAGTACTCCTAAATTGATGGCATCCTTTACTGCGATAGAAGATCGATCTAAGTTTAAGCATAATTCGTCATTTGTGACATTGAGAACTGGATAATTTGGGCTATCGAATAGTAGGTCATTCGCTAACCCTTTTTCGTTTGGAACAAAAATGATTTTTCTATAAGGTATATAGTTGATGATATCTACTTTTCTTTCAGTTATTCCGGCGACTAAATGCTCATAGCGAAACAGGCCTGACATTACTTTTACTACTGTACCAGCGTAAACTGCATCTATTGGAATACTGTAATATCTATTTTTCATTTCTTCTCCTTTTTATGGTCGTTTAACAGGTTTTATATTAAATCTTTTTACTCCAACTTCATCTTTCGAAGATTTAAAAGAATTGGCTTTTAAGTTTATGCCAAAAAATCTTGCTATCAATATTTCTTGAATGTGGGCATCCCTCAGATCGTCTATACTGTAGAAATACTCATTCGGCAAATCTGGCTTTACACCATCGATAGGAGAATAGGAATATAATCCTAATTTTTGGTCGAGTTGGAACGATTCTAAAGCTTTTCTGAATGCCTCTTCTGTATCGAAGTTATCTTCTAAAGGTTTACATTCTTGCATCCCAAAAAGTTGCATATTCTCTCGAATCCAGTTTTTTTTAAACACGGTATTTCTAAGCCTCATTAGGTCTTCGAATGAAAGAACCTCTTGGTATCCTAAATATTCAAGTAATTTAGCTAAATGGCAACATTCTGTTACGATGACGTTTTTATAAGCCTTTTTGCAGTCATAGTCACTCGCAATGTTCACAGCAGGATATAATAGACTGGTGTATAGGAGATCTTCGGCATAGCCATCGCGTGTGGGAGCAAATAACATGCTTCTGTATATTTTACAATAATGGACTTTCGTTCCAGTTGGACATACTTCTGATGGCGTTTTGTACTCATAAAACGGATTTTCTAGCGGGTCGAACTTTATTATTCTTCCGACATATACATCATTTCTATTTACTCTATAGTATCTATTTTCCATCTAGGCACACTTCTTTCGTTTGATATATAGTAGCACAATTCACATGAAAAAACTAGTGAAAAGAAAAAAGTCGCCATTTTGCGACGATTCTTCTACTTATTCAACATGTTTAGCAAGTCTATTTTGAACATATCTTTCGCTTCGTTTTGCTTACTGATCATTACACCCTTATATGTCGTAAGTTCTGCCATATGTCCCTCCAACAAAATGTCCGCTGGTTCTATAGTATCTAGCATTACGGTTCCTTGTTTTGCATAAACTATGTAATGTAGTATTACATCTCCATGTACTTGACTGAACATGTGATCGCTCGGAAGTTTAAGTTCGTAATTTGTCGAGCCATCTTTTTTGTTAGTGGATACCTTCTCTCCTAGAAAATTCCCACTTCTCAAAGAAGGATAGTACTCGAAATTTAGCTTTTTATATGCGAGCATATTATATTTTTTTAGAGCACGTTCAAGCTTATGATATTCATTTTCGTTGACGTAATCTAGAATGAATCCTTTCATATTAACCCCCTTATTCCCTTAATTGGTGGGTATTTTAACACAAAAATCTTCTTTTGTCAAATCTTTATGTTATTTATTCTATTTTATATTAGTATTATACCATTTTCACTTTTTATGGGTCAATAAGAGATAGCTTTGAAACATAAATTTTACATTTTTCTTTTTAAGGTGATTTTACAAAACTTTAGTAATAATCGATCGCCAGATAGATTGTTTTCGCGTATTAAGTTATAATTTAAATTGAGATGAAAGAACTCTCTTGACACTATTGTCTCCTTGTTTAAACATAGTGCCGATCTCGTGTTCGATCATCTCTTTTATTATGGAACATTTACCTTTAATATGCTACTTTTGTTAATTATTAGCGTACTGTAAAGGAAAAGTATGTCTTTATTTTGAAAATCGACGTTTTTAAGGACATAATCTAAACTGATGTATCTCAAATCTATTAAAGTGATCTTTTTAAAATATGGCGTCAAAAGAGGAGTCATGCTACTTGCAAAGCTGTCTCTAAAAATTATAAGTTCTCTATCGGAATAAGCTCCTTCGTTCTCTATTTCGATGAGAGCGCTTGGACCGCTTAGAAAAATGTTGTAAAGATCCATTTCCGTGTTAGCTTTGAAGTCGTATACTTCTCTCTTGCCAGATTCTAGATGCGAGACGTGCACGTTTTCAAGGATGTCGTTTGAAAAATATTCTATAGATTCTGGTTTAAAAAATGGGACTTTAGAAAAACTTGCACCATAGAAATCGTCTAAAGTTTTTTTCTCATATTTTATATCTTCTTCTTTTATACCGACTCGATCTAAAAATTTGTCTAATATTTTAAAGTATGCCTCTTGTTTTAAATGGATATCCGTTTTATAGTAGTCGGATAGTTCAAAACACTCTAAAATATCGATATATTCGCCTTCGATGGATGACCTAAGTTTAGTTTCTATGTCGTCGTAATCTAGTTTCAATGAAGAATCGGCATTTAAATAGTAGCTTTTGTCTGGTATGACAGAATAGAACACGTCGCCATTAGGAGTAACTTTATCGGCGATAAAATTTAACTTTTTTATGAAATTATCGATGCTTACTTCGTCTAAATGGTAGTTCTTTTCTATGATGTAACCATCTTTGATATAAGAATCGTTCGACTCTTCGTTTTGAAGTATATACCTTTCAAAGGCAGAACCAAAGGCTAAAAATGTGTTTCTGAACGGAATCTGTTCGGACATGTAGTCATCTAGATTTTCGACAAAGCCACTTTCTAAAACCTCTTTGGTAGTTAATTTCCGTCTTTCCAACGTAGACATTTTTTTGTCGGGCAAAGTGAACGTCAAGGTTAATCCAATTCCAAGAATCAGAATAAATGTGAACGCTATCAGTTTATTTTTCATATTTAAAATCTAAAGTAGATAAAAGGATTAAATGTGCTAGAAATTAAAACGGAGATCGCCATGATCAATATGCTTATGAAGTATATATATTCTAAGACACTTAAACACTTTTCTAGTTTTCCTTTCTTTATTTTTTCTATCAGTTTTTTTAGCCAAGGACCCATTCCTATGAACGATATAAGTATGATTACAATATTGTTTTTTAGATAATATAGAGTTTCATCGTTTAAAAGTTCTGTGCCTATTCCCATTAAGCCCTTTAAAAAAGTCCCTAGAGCGCCTATATCAGTGACACTGAAGATGACAAAGCTTATCGTCACTATAAGGAAAGTGTAGACGCGCGAGAGGATTCCTACTTTGAAATGTTTTTTCAAAATGAACTTTTCGAGTATTAAGAATAAGAAAAAATATAATCCCCAAAAAAGAAAATTCCAACTGGCACCATGCCAGAATCCCGTCAAGGACCAAACGATGAATATATTGAAGATGTTTCTTATTTTTCCACATCGATTACCTCCTAAAGGTATGTAGACGTAGTCTTTAAAGAAGCCTGATAAAGACATGTGCCATCTGCGCCAAAAATCTGTAATCGAAGATGCGACGAGAGGATAATTGAAATTTTCTTTAAAATTAAAGCCGAACATTTTCCCTAGACCGATCGCCATATCGGAATATCCTGAGAAGTCGTAATATATTTGGAACGTAAACATAAGTGCGATGAGCCAATAAGAGATTAGAGATAGATCGCTCGCCATAATTGTCGTATAGGAATTGTATAAAGTATCCGCGATCAATACTTTTTTTCCGAGACCTATGGTGAATCTCATGACACCCTCTGCAAAGTTATCTATCGTTTCTTTTCGTTCTAACAATTCATCTTTTATGTCTCTATATCTCACTATCGGTCCTGCAACTAATTGAGGAAATAGTGCTATATAAGTGATGTAATCCAGTAGATTTCGTTCACACTCGACGTCTTTTCTGTAGACATCTACGAGATAACTTAGATTCTGGAAAGTGAAGAAACTTATTCCTAATGGCAAAATAACTTTTAAACTCGGTATACTTAAATTTAATAATCCGTTGAAGTTTTCGATAAAAAAGTTAGTGTATTTGAAATATATCAAGAGACCTAAGTCAAAAATTATACCTATTAGAAGGAACTTTTTATCTTTTTTCTTGCCGATCTTTTTCCCTATCAAATAGTTGATCGTCGATGAAAAGATCAACAATAGTACGTACCATTTTTCTCCAAAGAAATAGAAAATTAAGCTAAAGATCAATAAGGTTATATTTCTATATTTTTGAGGAATCGTAAAGTATATTAGAAATAAAATTGGCAAAAAAAAGAAGAGAAAACTTATACTAGAAAATACCATAATTTACTCTCCTTTACTATGTTATTTTAGATTTTCAAAATTTTCTTTGATCCTTGGTGCTAGGTCGTTAGACATTATTAGTACCACAAGATCTCCTTTAGATAATACGTATAGATTTTCTGCTTCGACGCATATCCATTTTCTAGGATCTGCATTCTTTTCAAGTTCTTTCACAGCTGCTTCGGCATCTTTACTATCCTCAAGTCTTATCAACACTACTGAATGTGCTGTTGATCCTACCATAGATTCACTTGCAATAGCTTCTTTGTATTTTATGTTTTCACTGAAGGCATAGTTTCGGAAGTTTTCTTCGTTTAATTCGACGTTTTCTACCATCATAGGCATTTCCTCTTCGCCTATACCAGTATATAATTTTTCCATGATGTCAGTAAGGCTTCCTTCGACGTTTTTATCTCCACATCCTGTAAGCGTAAAACATATTAGAATGGCTCCTAAAAAGTACATGATTTTTTTCATAATTTTTCTCTCCTCATCTTTCTACATAATGATATCACATTATGGAAAAAAAACAAGGTATAAAAACCCAGATTTTTTCTTCAAGGCAATATTAGTTTAATAGATAGATGTTATTCGTGTCTCTCTTGAGTTTTTGGTCATGCAAAATAAGAAGCGACATATTTTCAATAGTTTCTTTTAATTTTTAAAGGTTTGAAGATGTCTTTTTCTTCACTTTATCTTTTATTTTATTAGATTCAATTAAAACTGTTCAGTATTAAGAAAATATGGCGAATCTATGGTTCCTTGACCTTCGAGTCGACTAAAGTATTCGGGCTTGAGATTGATTACTGGTGCGATTGAACCTTTACTGCTTACATTGTAGTTATTGTACAGAACACCGCTAGAATTGATGTTAAGCACAAGAGTGTGCATGGCGTCCGTGCCACTTGGCGAAAACGACCAGTACCAACTACCTTTATGTAAGTAATAACTACTATTTGTTGTTCCAGCTTTTCCGCTTCCTGCTGCCACTATTTCATCGGCTGTGATGAGTCCTACTGGGTATGTTAAGGCTCCATTCCCCCCACTTTCTATATCTACTGTGAATTTATCGTTTTCTTGTGGGCATGTAAATTGTGGTGTTACTGTACTTGTCAACATTCCACTTCTCGCATATGCTCCATATGCTGTGTATCTTTTTCCATATCCTAATCCTGTGTCGTCTACCCATCCTGACGCACTCTTTCCTGGTGTACTTCTGTCGTTACAGAAGATTGCATCGTGGACATAATTGCT
>CASRZA010000035.1 GCA_949439935.1 uncultured Bacilli bacterium | reverse complement strand
TTTATTTTTTTATGGTCGAGCTCCCATGTTTTTCAGAAAATACCTAAACTTAAAATAAATAACTCTTGCAAAGTCTAATAAAAAGGAATATAATGTATAAAGAAATGCCTAAATAGGCTAAAAAAGTTCCATATCTATGGAGCTTTTAAACATTGTCCCATAGCCAAGTGGTAAGGCATCAGACTCTGAATCTGACATTCCGTTGGTTCGAATCCAACTGGGACAACCATTTTTTTGCCTTAGAAGCCTTTATTTAAGGGCTTTTTATTATTTTTTG
Source organism: uncultured Bacilli bacterium (assembly GCA_949439935.1). Taxonomy (GTDB): domain Bacteria; phylum Bacillota_I; class Bacilli_A; order RF39; family UBA660; genus RUG11867. The sequence continues at coordinate 15,239 of CASRZA010000035.1, read as the reverse complement.
ATTTTAAGCTCATCTTGTTTAATATCATATAGTTTTAAATCTACAACTAACAAGCAACTAACAAAGCACCGTTATTTTAATATCTTTTACAAACAAAAAGCGAGATTATTTCTCGTTTTCTGCTATTAACATCTTATAATACTTCCAAGCAAGCACTCTGAAGGCTGCTTTATCTATTTGACTTTCATTTAAAGTTCCATTTGATAAAGCTTTTTTGATATCGCTAATACTCTGATCATAGTCTGTAGTAATCACCAAATCGTTGCCAGCCAATATAGCTTTAACTGTAACGTCGGAAACTCCATTAGTGGCTCCCATAGCTATATCGTCGGTTATAATCACTCCTGTAAACTTCAAATTGTTTCTCAAGATAGTATGCACAGCAGGAGAAAGCGATGCCGGATTAGCACTGTCGATATTCGTAACCGTATTATGACTTACGAGCACTGCCTCTGCACCCGCTTCTATTCCCATCTCAAACGGCGGTATATCGTTTTTCATGATGTCGTCGTAACTTCTATTGTCGGTCGTAGAACCTGTATGTGTATCAGGATTATTCCCATAACCAGGGAAATGTTTCAACGTATAAGACACTCCCGTACCTTTACTAGCTTCTACGACAGTCTTAGCATAAGTAGAAGTCAAATTCGTATTTTCCTGTAAAGTTCTCTCATACATATAATCACTCGCATTAGTAGAAACATCTACGACTGGAGCTAAGTTAAGATTTAACCCTAAATTGTTTAAAACTTTGCTCTTTTCCACAGTATCTTCTTTTATCTTAACGAATCCGCCATCTTTATAAAGGTCGCTTGGAGAACGAAACTTATTTGGCACGAGTTTTGAATTGCTACTTACTCTGACGACTTTGCCACCTTCTTCATCGACAGCGGTCAATATAGGAATCTTATAAGCCTTTTGAAGAGACGAAGTCATATTTTTAACTTCTTCGGTAGTTTTACCGTCAAAATCTTTTGCAAAAAACACATAACCCCCAAAACCATATTTTCCTAAAGTGCTGATTTGATTAGAATCGGGATACCTCACCAGCAATAGTTGTCCGATTTTTTCATCTTGTGTTAAAGTTTGCAACTTATTATAGGCTTGAACATAAAAATCTTTAAAGATTCCATTATCTTGCCAACTGACAGGTATTCCCGTATCAGTCGAATTTACATCGCTAGAAACGACTTCATAATCTAAAACTTCACAATCCTTTATGACAGAGTTCTCATTCAAGATTCCACTGTATTCGATCGTTACGTTTTCTCCGACTTTAAAATTCATCTCGGTTGCATTACACGTATATACTACAGAATTTTCATCTTCTATGGTAACTACGTCGTCGACAAATCCCATTACAGTTCCTGAAAACTTGCCAGTTTCCTTTTTTGACTCATTCGCACTCGAAAGGGAAACTAAGCTTATTATAATTCCCAACACAAATGCAAAACTTATCGTAATAATTGTCTTTTTATTCATTTTCATCACCATCAATAAAATATATTATTTTATTTTATTTATTATACTAAATTATCGCCATTTTTTAAATTCCTAATATCGAAACGATAAATGATGTTAATTTTCTTCCTATAGTTATATTAACCGAATAAATGCTTAAACTAAAAATGGTGAAATAAATGAGTATATGGAGCATAAACGAGAAAGAGCTTACTACAAAACGCTTATCGAAAAATGTCAAGACAGACATATTGATTATAGGAGCAGGGTTGACGGGGTGTACGACCGCATATTTTCTAAAAAAGAAAGACATTTGTATTGTCGACTCTGGTAAAATTGGTCATGGAGTAACACTAAATACGACGGCTAAAATAAACTATTTTCAAGAAAGAATATATACCAAAATAGAGAAGTCTAGAGGCGAACAGCTCGCAATAAAGTACTTAGAATCTCAAAGATACGCAATCGCTAAAATAAAAGAAATAGTCGAAAAGGAAAAAATAAAGTGCGATTTTAAAAAAGTGCCTTCTTTTGTTTTCGCAAACACAGAAAAAGAGGTACCATTTTTAGAAAAAGAGATAGAATTCTTAAAGAGCCAAAACATAAAAGTGTCAAAAAAACCTTTGCCGGATAAAATAAATAGTTACAAGTCGTACTGTGTCGAAGACACTTATACTTTCAATCCGATCAAATTCCTAGAAGGATTGTTCAAAATACTTGAAAAATACGATATTCCCATCTTTGAAAATACTAGAATTTATAAAATTGAAAAAACTAAAGACGGCTATATCTGTAAATCAAACAGCCGAACTATAGAAGCGAAAAAGATAATATTCGCTGGTCACTATCCGTATTTCACGATGCCGTTCTTCTTGCCTCTAAAATCGACGATCGAAAAATCTTATATAATAGTCAGCAAAGTACAAACAGATAAGAGTTTTACTTGTATCAGTTCAAATAAACCGACATATTCTTGCCGATTTTATGACGACGGAAAAAATATCTATCAAATTTCTTTGGGAGAGTCACATGATACGGCATTTAAACAAAACGATCGATATCATTTCGAAAGGATCAAAGATATATTTGGTCTAAAAGACAAAGACATCGTCTTAAAATACTCAAACACCGACATAATGACTCCAGATCACATGCCTTACATCGGAAAAATAGACGAATCTCTTTATTTAGCCTGTGGATATAACACTTGGGGCATGACAAACAGCATTCTCGCAGCATCTATCATTTCCGATGCTCTACTAGGTGTACCGAACATGTTCTCTAACACTTTTTCGCCTAGTAGGTTTACCCTAGCACATCTGGCTAAAATTCCATATATCATTTTCTGTCAGACTAAATCCTATCTCGGTACCAAACTTAATAAGAATAAATCGTGGTATAGAGGAAAGATTCGTTTCTTTAAAGTTGATGGCACCACCTATGCTACTTATAAAGATGAAAACGGTTTAGAGCATACGATTAAAGACAAGTGTCCACATCTCGGTTGTAGTCTCATCTTTAACGAACAAGAAAAAACCTGGGATTGCCCTTGCCACTCGTCGCGATTCGACATCGATGGCAAATGCATCAAAGGTCCGAGCAACTATGATATTTCGACAAATAAAAATGGCAATAAATAACATTGTCATTTTAAAGTGTAATTGCCGACTTCTACATAACCAGACTTAGCTTCGAATGGTTCATACTTGATCATCAGTTTTTCTCCATCGACAAAGAAAGTATCGATCGAGCCCATTATAGAGATTTTTAAAATCTCTGTAAAAGTATTATCTAGATTTAATTTATAAATGTAATAATGGTTAGTAGGTGGTGAGATCCTTAAGTCATAAGTTCTAGTGATCAATTCATACGTACCATCGCCATCGACATCCGCAAGATATACCTCGTCTAGATAATTTTCAATGCCAACTTCGTTCTCGTCGATCAATACGCGTTTGTCTTCGACTCGAACTCTAATTTGCCTTTCTCCAAACTGAACTAATTCATCTTTAACTTTCTTATCAGTAAATTTTATTTCCTTATAATTTCCATTAGAATTGCCAAATTCGTCGTTTATTAGATCCAACCATTCTCTCCCGGTCACTTCATTTTTAGCATATCCTCTGATCGTCAAAGCCAATTTTAAAATGTTTTCCTTATCTTTCTCGCCGATGCTGTTCTCTTTAGAGTAATCATAATAGAACAAGTGCCCATTTTTATTTAAAGGATAGAGACTATTTATTGTCAGAACTGTCCGTCTAAAACTGTCAAATTCTTCGATCGAAAACTTGTCGTCATACTCTATTTTATCAGAATTTGATTCGTTTGTTCCTGAAAGATATTCTTCAACTACCTTAAACGAACCATTCTCAGCGATTTCTATCTCATAGAGAACCTTTGAATCGGCATCTTCTAAAACTTTTATATAATATTTTTTATCTATTATAGATAAACTATCCTCTTCGAGATAACTAAAAGAAGCATATGTCACTGTTATTCCGATCAAAGTCATCAACATAAACCAAATGGATATTAAAACTTTTTTATTCATTGCAATTTTCTCCTACTGTCTACTATAAAGCATTATACTACAAAAAGAAGAATATTCCTACACCTAATTTAAAAAGAAACTTGATCAATCAAATTCCTTATCATTTTCCTTAAAAAAATCATAATACAATCTCACATTTGGAAGAGTCGTCCATTTTTGAATTTTGGCCGGAGTCGAATCGAGATTATAAACTCTAGAATCGTGTAATGCCAACAAAAAAGGCGAATGTGTAGATATGATAAATTGACAATTATAAAATCTTACAGATTCTTCTATAAACTTTTTAAGCTTAATCTGATTCTCTGCAGATAGACTGTTTTCTGGCTCATCCAAGATATATATGGCATTTTCCTTAATCTCTCTCTCCCAAAAGAAGAGTGCAGACTCTCCATTGGAATGTTCGACGATGTTGTTATTCGCAAGCCGTTCTCTCACATATTTGGACATAGTCATAGCTTTAGCGTCCGCAACTTCTTTAATCCTCTCATAATTATTGATGTCGTCATCCGAAGAATCGAACTTATTGTTTAGAAATTCTAAACTCAATCTTTCCTTTCTTCTGTTTACCCCCATATTTATAGATCTCACATCTAAAAGATAGTCGAAGACGTCGTCACTCGTAATAGCTTTTATCTCCATAGGTTCCTCTAAACTGAGTTCAAAATCACATCTCTTCACGTACAGATCGAAATAAGAACCTTTATCTAAAGGAGATCTCCTCGCAGCGTTTAGTTTGTTAGAAATAATGTTCAAAATCGTCGATTTTCCCGAACCGTTCCCACCATAAAATATGGTAACATCGCCAAAAGATATGTCTTGCAAGTCTTTAAGAGGAAATATGTGGAGAGGATAGACAGTGTTGTATATTCTTCTAGGATCGATCTCTAAAATGCAACCTTCCTCAAAATCGCTTAAAAGCCTAAATTTTTTCAGATATATCATCATGACCTCCTAAGATCTCTTCTTCCACGATCCACTTTATATCTTCGATCGATTTATCGATATTGAATCTTCCATTTCCAACGGGATAATAAACTGAGTACATCCTATAAGTTTTGTCGTCGATAGTTTTATCGAATCTTTTCTTTCGCACGAGCGAAACGGATATTTTCTCCCCCAAAACTATCGAACTGACCTGATTTCCAAATAATATCACGACTTTAGGATCGACTAATTTTATTTCTTCGTATAATAAATGTAAATATTCCAAAAATACATGATCGGGTAAAGGCCTCGCATCTGTCTGGGTACACTTACCGAGGTTACTTATAAAAAACTTATGTTTTTTTACATCACCATAGACTTCTTCTGTAAACTCTGTTGTCCAATCTTTACCTTTTATAGACTTTATCCTATTGTAAATGTCTTCGTCTATCATGTTGACGGCATAAAACAAATCCCATATATTTTTAGTTCCTATCCACGGATACCTAGGTCCATTCCAATCTTTATAAGAAGCTATATTTCTGCCAGTAGGATTCATAAATACGAACATGACGTCTGGTTTATAATCACATCCACCGTTGTAGATCGAATTCAAAGATGGGTCTCCATATTTAAGTTGCATTCGGTCATATTCAAGATTCAAGTGTTCTAAAGTCAAAGTACTTCACCGCTTTCTAATAAAAAGATTATATCAAATTTCACGATAAAATTATATAAATTAGTGTCCAGTGCTAAAAAAACAGTACCTAACTTTATCTCTTTTTGATATACTTATGATGAAAGAAGGTACCGAGATGGGACTTAAAGATTTATTAGGCAAAGGTGTAGACATGATAAACAAAGGAGTCGCATCAGCTAAAAATGCCGCCGAAGAAAAGAAAAAGGCTATGCAAGAATTCGACATTTTAAAGACGAGGAGCACGCACATCGGCCCGACACTGCCGTACGAAATCAAAAATCCTAGTCCACAGACGGGAAAAGAACAGATGATCCTGAACGCTTGCTTGACTATAAGCGTAGAAAACTCGAAACTCGTTAACCAACTTTTACCTGTCGACGAAACAGTAATAGACGTGAAAACGAGTAAAGAGGCACAGACGGAAATAGAGTACGTCATGGTCATAACAGATAGAAAACTGTGGGTTCTAAATAAAAACGAATATGTTACTTACGAATTCGAAAGCATTAAAAATTTTGAAATTGTCAACAAGGGCCTCATGAGTCACGGCATAAAATTTAATGATAATGCCTTTATAGTAGACGGTAAAGAAACAGATATTAAATTGTTTGGCGATATCTTACTAAACCCAGAATATAGAAAAGAAGCGATCGCGAGAGCAACTAAATACTTATGTGGTGTTGTTCCTAAAAAGCAAGTCATAAACATGAAATTTAAAGGTATGACTCTCGGACAGAACGGTGAACTAGTTCTTCACAACGCTCCAGAAAACAAATCTGTTAGATTATCCGACATCACAGGCGTAGCCCTTCTCATAAACGACACAGTTTGTTTGATGCGAGGATTGAACGACTCAGGAAGCATCACGGCGAGTCCGATGGAAGCACGCAAGATGTCTGTAAAGATCATTTTTACGATGGGTGAATATGTAATCGAGACACTTCCACAGTCCATGATGAATACAACTTATAAACGCGAAGAGACGACTTATCGCACTAATTATGAATTTTCAAAAGAATTGGTGGAGACCATCGCAGAAATAATGAAAGGAAATACCTTTGACGAAAAGCAAGAAGTTCCAGACGAGGTTTTCACATTATAGCAGATTGAAAAATTTGCTTTTTTATTGTTACTTTTTTCAAAAATATTATATCTATATATATGAACCGGTTCAAAGGAGGTATCAGACATCATGAACAAAATTGAGTTCGACTTAAGTATAGTCATCGACGAATATAGCAATTATGTTTACAAGATCGTCAATAACATCGCAGGTAAAAGCTTAAATCGTCAAGATAAAGAAGAGATACTATCCGATACTTTCTACCTTCTTTGGAAAAACCAGAAAAACATCAAAGACAATCTCAAAAGTTATCTTTCTGCCATCGCAAGAAACTGCACATATAGAAGACTTCAAAAATGCGAAATAGCAATAGACTTAGATGAAAATTTGATTGCAACAGTTGAGAATATAGAAAGGGTAGTTTGGATAAAAGAAAAACTGAATGCTTTAAACGACAACGAAAGAGAGATCTTTGAACTTCACTATGTCTATGGCTTAAAGATCAAAGAGATCGCCAACATAACTGGAAAAACGTGTGGTTCTATCAAAATGGTGCTTTTAAGAATTAGAAAAAAATTTAAGGAGGATTTTTAATTTATGATAAAAACTGATACTGACAAAATTAAAAAGATGACTTATCAAAAGATAGGTTACGAAAATTATGAAAAAGAGGAATTAAAAAAAATGAAAAAAACAAAATATGCAATTTATTCAATAGGAATTATAGTCACTTTAATCGGTGGAACATTCACAGTTGATGCCATGGTAGATAATGCTATATCGAATACTGTAAAAGACTTCTTCACAGTCAAAATAGACGACAAAGATTATAACGCCAAATGCACGAACCAAAACGGGTCGATCACTTGCACTATAGATAAAGAATTGACGGGTGGAGCTGAAATCGAATATAACTTTGACGAAAAGACGGCAAAAGATTACGATATTAAAGCTGAATATAAAGATGATGAAAGTTCTATAACTATCGATAGCAAATGACTTGTTTAAAAGCGACTCCACGTCTGCTTTTTTTGATAGACAACCATTTTGTAAAATATCTTTTTAAAATCCATTTTATTTGTTATACTAAATATATAGGATGTGACATTATGGAAGAGATATTTACTATGGATGAACCGACACAAAAGTTCAGTTTGTTGGAGTCATATGGAGAAAATCTAACTAACAAAGAATACATAACGGATCCTGCGATAGCAAGAGACAACGAAATCAAGGAGAGTATCTTGGTTCTTTTAACGCCTGAAAAAGGAGCATTATTAGTAGGTAAACCAGGAATAGGAAAAACTGCTATAGTCGAAGGTCTCGCCTATAGGATCCAAAGTGCCAGACGCTCTAAAAGATTGGCAACTTTATAAAATAAATATGACCAGCCTTCTAGGCACTGTCGAAAACGAAAATGACAACAGAATAGAGATCTTGATTCGCGAACTGCGAAACAAAGAAAAAACCATCATATTCATAGATGAAGTACACTTGCTCGTTAACCGAAATGAAAACAGCGGTATCGATATAGCAAACATGTTAAAACCAGCTCTCGATAGAGGTACTATTAAAATGATAGGTGCAACGACAACTGAAGAATACGAGACGTATATTTTAAGAGATCGCGCTTTCAACAGGCGTTTTCAAAAAGTAGAAGTAGAGGAAGCCGATGGACCGACTACTGTAAAAATACTCTTAGGAACTCTGCCAAAACTGGAAAAACAGACCGGTGTGACTCTCGCGTACACGCCTTTCATAAAAGAGAGAATCATGAAGTTCGTCGTCGAAATGACCAGTGAATACAAAAGAGTCTACGAAGTCGCATCCCGCTATCCAGACATTTGTTTAACCATACTCGCAAATGCTCTAAGCTATGCACTATTCGACAACCAAAAAGAAGCCAAACTTCAACACATCTACAAAGCCGTAGTAAACGCCAAAAACATCTATGAAGATGCCAAACTTAAAGCAGTTCAACAATTTAAAGTAGACTTCAACGACCTGATAATAGAAGAAGGTTTAAATTTAGGAGATATAAAATAGTTGTAATAAAATAGTCACCTAGGAATATGCTTAACTAGGTGACTATTATGATTAAACGCGGTCTAAATAGTAGTGAAGTCCAAGCTAGCCAAGCAAAGTTTGGAAAAAACGTAATATCGAATACAAAAGAAAACGGATTTTTAAAACTCTTCATAGAGTCTTTAGGAGATCCGATAATCAAAATCTTACTTATCGTATTAGCAGTTAAAACTGTTTTTTTGTTTCAAAATTTTGATTGGTTTGAGACGATAGGCATCGTCATAGCTATTCTTCTCGCATCTCTAATATCGACGATAAGCGAATATGGAAGTGAAAAATCGTTCCAAAAATTACAAGAAGAATCCTCGAAGATCAACTGTACTTGTATGCGCGACGGCAATCTTATAGAGATTTCATTAGAAGATATAGTCGTCGGAGACATAGTAAAACTTGCAAGTGGAGACCTCGTACCAGCAGACGGACTCGTGATAGAAGGCAACATCTCCTTAGATGAATCTAGTTTCACAGGTGAAGCTAAAGATATAGAGAAGAGAAAGGGCGACGAAGTCTATCGAGGAAGCGTCGTTCTAAACGGTGGAGCTTATATCCAAATAACAGATGTAGGGATAAATACAAAATATGGAAAAATAGCTCTAGAACTGTTGAATAAAAACCCCGACAGCCCTTTGAAGATTCGCCTTCGCGAACTTGCAGGAATCATAAGTAAAATAGGAACGATAGGAGCAGGGCTCGTGATAGTTTCCTACCTTTTCTCGGTGATATTTATCGCAAATGGATTTAACCTATCGGCAATCGTCGAAACTTTGACGACACCTAAAATTATATTTGGTCACATCATATACGCCATAACTCTCGGAGTCACTATCATAATAGTAAGTGTACCAGAAGGCTTACCTATGATGGTTGCACTCGTCCTATCCTCAAACATGAAAAGAATGGTCAAAAACAACGTCTTAGTTAGAAGGATGGTAGGTATAGAGACAGCTGGTTCTATCAACACTCTCTTTACGGACAAAACTGGCACGCTAACTAAAGGAAACTTAGAGCTTGTAGGTTTAGTTTTAAACGACGGGGCGGTTTTTGAATCGATGGAAGACTTGAGGAAGAATCCTCGCATAGGAAGACTTATTTTAGATAATTTAGTTTTAAACAATGAAGCAAAACTAGACCAGGAGGGAAACATTTTAGGGGGAAACATCACTGATAAAGCTCTATTGACGTTCGCGAAGAGCTATCAGACAGATACTCCCATAATTGAACAAAAGTATTTCGATAGTGCTACAAAATACGCATCTGTAACGATCGACGACAACGGAACGACGAGAGAGCTTTTAAAAGGCGCTCCAGAAGTTCTAATGCCAAAGATTAGAGAAGCATACAGCATTAAAGGACAAAAAGAATTCGTCGACAAAGAAAAACTTCAAAATACGATTTCAAAATATACTCGCTTAGGACATCGAGTCTTAATTCTAGCCGAACGTGCAAGTAAATATTCGAACTCTCTAGTTTTTATAAGTTTAATCCTTTTAAAAGATGAAATATCAGATACCGCCAAAAAAGCGATATCTTTAATCGAAAATGCCCATGTCCATATCGTTATGATCACAGGCGACGCTCTAGAGACTTCCAAAAATATAGGTAGAGAAATCGGCCTATTAAAAAGCGAAGATGACCTCGTTCTCACAAGTAAAGATCTATCGACTATGAGTGATGAAGAAGTAAAAAAAATCTATAAGGATATAAAGATCATCGCTCGAGCACTTCCGACAGACAAGAGCAGATTAGTTAAAATAGGTCAATCTTTAGGCGAAGTAGTCGGTATGACTGGCGATGGTGTCAACGATGCTCCTGCGCTCAAATGTGCCGACGTCGGATTCGCGATGGGTTCAGGAAGCGAAGTTAGCAAAGAAGCAGCAGACATAGTGATTTTAGATAACGACCTTCTATCGATCGGCAAAGCTATTCTTTATGGTCGAACCATCTTTAAAAGCATCAGAAAATTCGTCATTTTCCAGCTCACGATGAATCTATGTGCTCTAACTTTGAGTATCTTAGGTCCATTCCTAAACATCAACACGCCGATTACAGTAATGCAGATGCTCTGGATCAACATGATCATGGATACGTTCGCAGGACTTGCCTTCTCCTTTGAACCTCCTTTACAAGAATATATGAATAACAGACCAACTAAGAAAAATGAACCTGTCATCAATAAATATATGTACTCGAGCATACTCGTCACAGGCGTCTATACAGCACTATTGTTGATCCTATTTTTAAAACTTCCGGCCCTTAAAGACATCTTTAGACACGATCTAGAAGATAAATATTTGATGACTGCCTTCTTCGGTCTATTCGTATTCTCAGGTGTCATAAACTCTTTCAACGCAAGGACCAGTCGGATGAATATCTTTGCAAACATCACTAAAAATATCCCCTTCATAGTCATAATATTGTTGATAATAGTCATACAGATATTCCTTCTCTACAGTGGAGGAACAACTTTCAGAACCTACGGATTGACATTTAAGGAATTCTCGATAATGCTAATTTTCGCTCTGAGCGTTTTGCCAATAGACATAATGCGCAAATTCGTGATCAAAAAATTAGGCCTTTCAAAATCTGTTTAAGGCATATAACCATTTTCGACGTGCATCGATTCATTTACTACGATAAAGGCACTTTCATCGATTTTCTTGATCGTGTCTTTTAATTTGTTCAAATTTTTCTTTGCAAGTTCGATAAGCAACACCATCTTGCCGTCTTCATAACTTAGCACGCTCACACCATATTTCGCTTTCTTTAAAGTGTCGACCATGCTCTTATTATCTAGAGCTGTAACTACAAATGCAGTCAAATTACCTCTTACAAAATATTTGTTGATTAGACCTCCCACATAAGTTCCAAAAGCATATCCTCCGGCATAGCTTAGTACCAAATATATACTAGTATCGCGGTTTGTGAGGATCTCTCTTGCCACAAAATACCAAATAAGTATCTCTATAAAAGCCAAAATCATCGAAATGATATTCTTTCCTTTTACTAAAAGTATCGTTCGGACTGAGCCTATACTGACGTCGATCATTCTCGCTAAAAAAACTTCCATACACATTATAATCGTTTTCATATTATTATTTTGGCAAAATCTATCTATTTTAAACGTGAAATTTTGATGAAATTTTAAGTATAAGTTGCTTTTTTCTTCACATAATACTAGAGAAGAAAGGATTATTGATATGGAAACACTACAGAAGATAGCATTAGTTTTCACTGTTATAGGTGCCATCAACTGGGGTTTAGTAGGACTTTTAGAGTTCGACCTAGTCGCAGCACTATTTGGTGAAATGACAGTTCTTACTAGATTAGTTTATTCTTTAATTGGAATAACTGGTTTAATTAACATAGGACTATTATTCATGCATTCAGAAAAGTAATTTTTGACAATTGACTACAATTTGTGATAATATTACTTTGTGAGTGTCTTATTATAAAAAAGAGAAACTTACACTTTCTCTATTTTTTTGCTCTTGTAGCTCATTTGGATAGAGTGATTCCCTCCGAAGGAATAGGTAGACGGTTCGAATCCGCCCAAGAGCACCATTTATTATTTATACGCTGATTTAGTTTAGTGGTAAAACAGATGCATGGTAAGCATCAGAGGACTGTTCAATTCAGTCATTCAGCACCATTGGGAAATCTGTTCTAACTTTTTAGAACTTAATATACAAAAAGTATCAATTTCGGGAAGAAGTTGATATTTTTTTGTTATTGAAGAAAGGACAGGTAAATATGGTAAGTATAGTTAGTAAAGAATTACACTTTGATGAAGAACTAAAAAAGAAAATAGAATTTATATGTGATTTTTGTAATACAAAACCTACTATAATAAATGGATATATTAAGAATATTAAGAGAACAAATCTCTCATATATCGAACCTCATAGGGTTATTATTAAAGGTATTACTTTTCTAGTATTTAACTATTCTAAAACTATTTATATTGGAAATTTAAGAAATAGTATTGAAATCAAAGATTTAGAGGACTTTATTAAATCAATAGATTAAATGTATTAAGACTTAATCAACTTCTCTTAAAATGCCTTTAAATAGGCAAAAAATGGTAATTATGTCTTGACTTTAAAGTTTAAATATCTATAATAAGTAACCAAGAAACAAGTTTTATGTTTTTGGGGGTTAATATGAAACGAAGTTTAAAATTTATTAATACAACTTATTTAGCTTTTAAGAGGTGTCAAAGACATAAAAATATTTAATGTGTCTTTGTCGCCTCTTTTTAGGTTTCAAAGATAAAAAGGAGGATTAAAAAAATATGAATGAAGAAAAGAAAGTTGCTGGAATCTACATAAGAGTTTCAACTGAAGATCAAGCCAGAGAGGGTTTTAGTTTACCAGAACAAGAAAAAAGATTAAGAGCAATGTGTGAGTATAAAGGTTATGAGATTTATAAAATCTATAAAGATGCTGGAATAAGTGCAAAAACTGGAAATCATAGACCAGCATTTGAAGAATTACTTGAAGATGTTAAAACAAAGAAATGTAATACGATTGTTGTTTTAAAATTAGATAGATTAACCAGAAGTGTTTATGATATGGAACATATTATGAAATTTTTAGATGAAAATGATGCTTATTTAGATTGTGCAAATGATGATATTAATACTACTAATGCAAATGGTAAAATGATTGCTAGACTTTTAACAACAGTTTCACAAAATGAAATAGAAAGAACAAGTGAAAGAACTAAAATAGGTTTAGCTGGTGCGATTGCTTCTGGTCATATTCCACATAAAAGTCCATTAGGTTATAAAAGAGATGGAAAAATATTAGTGCCAGACTTTTCTACTAAAGATGTAATTGTTAGAATATTTAATCTATATTATGAGGGTAATTCTTATCAAACAATAGCCAATATATTTAAAAAGGAAGAAGTATTAGGCAGAACAAATTGGTATGATTCTACTATTCAAAAAATACTTGAAAATGAAATTTATAAAGGAGATTTTGTTCATGGTAAAAGAACTAAAAATCCAACCTATTATAAAGATGTTGTAGAGCCACTTGTATCTAAAGAGTTATGGGAAGAATGCCAAGTACAAAAGAAGAAAAACTCTAGAAGTTATAAAAGAACACTAGAATATTTATTCTTACAAAAATTAAGATGCCCAAAATGTAATCGTATTTTAGGTGGTAAGGCAACAACAAAGAAGAATGGTAAAGCATACTTTTATTACTATTGTAATGATTGCAAATTAACAATTAAAGAAAGTGAAATTGAGAAAGAAATTGAACATTTTATTGATGATATTAATGAATATGATAGTGTTGTTAATCAAACACTACTTCCTATGATTAAAACGAAAATAGAAAATCCAAAAGAAGAAATACAAAAAGAAATATCTAATCAAAATCAAAAACTAGATAGAATAAAAAAGGCGTATGTTAATGGTACATTTAAGTTAGAAGAATATGATGAAGAAAGAAAAATTGTTGAAACAACAATTACTGAACTAGAAAACAGATTAAATGAGTGTGAAGTATGTGATGTTCTACAATTTACACCAGAAGACATTTTGATCAAAAGAGATATTGATTATATTAATCAAATACTTTATCCAGAAGAATACAAAGAAAGAAATTTTACTTGGGAAGAACTATCACGAGAAGAAAAATCAAATTTAGTTATGAATTATATAGATGAAATAAAACTATACGAAACATCAAATCACGAGTGCAAAGTAGATGAAATATTTTTTAGAGAAAGTATTGCTAAACCATGTAATGAATTATATGATGCTGGATATATTGATAAAAAAGATTATGCTTTAATGGGTAATGTAGTTACGAAATTAAGATTTAGTGAATACTTACCTTTTGAAAAAGTTAGTCAACATATTTTTAGGTTAAGAGAATTTTATAATGTAGGTTATTTTGAAGCAACTTATTATTACAACAATAAAGTGATGTTCTTTAATGGATATGAAGAACGAAGAATAGTCAGAATATTCCCACTTGAAGATTATAGAAAAATGGATAAGATTGAACAATTAAAGTTAGGTGTTATCTATGTTAAAGATGGAGATAAATCAATATTAGAAGATGAAGAAAATGTATTTGAATATATTCCACCAGTTGTTAATTCAACTGAATATGAACTTGATGAAGAAACAAGAAAAAAGAGAGAAGAAATTGAAAAAGAATTTGAAGAAATGAAATCTAAATTAGATAAGGAAGAATAAAATTTTTTGTTAACTTTTTTGATAAAAAAGTTATAACAATCATGGCAAGTTTTGTCAGCTATGCTGATGAAATTGGCGATAGATTGTTTAAATAAAATTATGAGAACTTTTACTTACAAAGTTTGTAAAAGTACGAATAATTTTCATAGATAAAATAATAAGCAGTGCTTGTTATTTTATCAGAAGTCTTATGTAGTTTTATTTCATTACGAAGTTTTGAAATATTACGAAATAAGAC
>CASRZA010000034.1 GCA_949439935.1 uncultured Bacilli bacterium | reverse complement strand
ACTACGTAACCCATTTCATCAAACATGACAGATACTATTTTTTCTATTTGGTCTCCGATATTCTCTCTTACAACGACAGTTTCTCCTAAACTATTTATTTGCTCTTCCGCTATTTCAAAATAGGTTGCACTCGTCATAAGTTTAGAATATGGACGGACTCTTCCAACAGTAATGTTAGCCTTGACGAACCTATCCTCATATTTTCTAAAATAAGATTCTATAAGAACTATAAGTCGTTCTACATCTAATTTCATAATTTTTCCTCTTTCTATGCATCATATTCTATCAAGAATTGCTTTTAAATTCAACTGGAAACCACTTCTAATCTTCTTCTAAAATTTCATTCAACTTCAACTTTACCTCTGTAACTGATTCCTCGTCGGGATCCATGACATATAATTTGGTTTTACCAGCTGAATAAGTTATCTTATATGCATCGTAACCTTTGACATTCTTAGACTCCACTTCCCAAGAAGGGTTGTCGTTTAGTTGCATTTTAGCCAAAGAGAACATTTCCTCTTCGCTCATGTTAGTGACGACCGATTCTCCAAGCGTATCGAGTAAACTTTTATATTTGGTTATGATGCTGGGGCTGGTCACCTTTTCTATGAGACCTTTAATTACAGCCTCCTGATTTTCTCCTCTCGACACGTCGCCTCCAGGAAGTTCCTTACGACATCTAGAGAATGCGAGAGCAGCTTCACCGTTTAAGTTGTTCTTTCCCTTATGAAACGAATGACCATCATATGCAAAATTATACTTCGAATCGACGGTTATTCCTCCCAAAGTATTTACTATCTTTATGAGCGAACTAAAGTTCAATTTCACATAGAAGTCTATATCTGTCGCATATAAGTCTTCCAATGTCGTGATGGACTCTTCGACACCGTAATTTCCTGCATGAGTAAGCTTATCGAAAGCCTTTTTAGAGTGCAATTTTACATAATAGTCGCGCGGTGTGTTCACGAGTAATATTTTGTTTGTTTTAGGATTTACCGCCACCAATATGTTGACGTCGCTTCGAGACACATTCGCAATAGAACCATATGTATCGATACCACTTATATATATTAGAAATGGTTCTTTAACTACGTCGACGTCGCTCTTTTCTATAGAAGACTTTTTAAACACACCGATATCGCCGATCTTTTTTAAATTATAAAATAACTCTGGAAATTCTTCATATGCGATCTCTTCCATCGTCGAACTCATGTATATCACGTTTATAATGCCATCTATACATTCCTTAAACATCGATTCCAAGTCGTCATAGACGTTCTCTTCTTTAAAAGTAGCTTTTTTCTTTAAGATTTTAACTGCTTCTTCTAATGTATCGGACTTACTATCGTATATTCCTAGCTTAGTCTTATCTAAGTCTTCGATCGAATCGAACTCACTATCGCTTAACACATAAATATTATACTTTTCCTCATAACGAACAGACCCCGCTATCTTGTTTGCAAATCTTGTAGTAGCATCTAGACTATAAGTACCATAAGTAAAAGCTCCGATCATCAAAAACGCTATGACCAAAAACGGCAACTTGACGAACACCTTAAATCTTTTGTTTAAAACCAACAATATAAAGCCTTCCGTTAAAATAAATATGCTATATACTAAAATTAACAGTTTAAACCCCAATATTCCTATGCACGTCAATTTTATTAAAAATATCAAAGATAAAAATAATAACAAAATACTGACTATTCTAAAGAGTTTTCTATGCTTCATAGGTTTTCTCTTCACAACTTTTTTGTTTATCTTTTCCATAAAAAATTCTTCACCTACAAGAATATTATAATTCTCTTCGGCAAAGAATGATAAACTATTTAAAAATCGCATTGTAAACTTCTGTAAATGTTTCGATCAGAACGATGTCCAAGGACTTTAAGATTTTCTTCGGAATAACTTTCAGATCCTCTTCATTATCTTTAGGAATAAATATAGTCTTGATACCCAAATTATAGGCACAGATGATCTTGTCTTTTAATCCACCGACCTTCGAAATTCTACCCTTTAAAGATATTTCTCCTGTAAAAGCATAATAAGAAGGAACTTTCTTGCCTAATAGCTCACTCAATATGGCCACCGTTATGCCCATGCCGGCACTAGGACCTTCTTTCGGCGTGGAACCGTCTAAGGCATGTATGTGCAATGTCGCAGCTAACTTCTTTAAATCTACTTTTAATTCTTTGGCATTAGCTTTTATATAGCTCAACGCGACCAAAGTGCTCTCTTGCATGATTTTTCCGAGCGAACCAGTCGAGATCACTCTTTCAAGGCCGGTATAAAGCGATACTTCTACTTTAAATATACAACCTCCCATATTAGTGCACGCTGGCACGTTGACGACTCCTACCTCTAAAGGATAATCGAAAAACTGTCTATATTTTACTGGTCCCAAAAATTTGACTAAATCTGCTTCTTTGACCGTCACACTGTCCTCTAATCCAGCTATTAGAGTTTTTCTCACTATCGAAGATATTTTTCTTTCCAAATCTCTCATTCCTGATTCTCGAGTATAATCTTCGACTATTTTCGATATGACATTGTCGCTTATTTTTATCTTAGTATGGTCGAATCCGTAATTTCTACCTAATCGTGGGAGAGTATAATTTTTAGCTATTTCTATTTTGTCGAATACAGTATAACCTGCAACTTCGATGATCTCCAACCTATCATATAATGCTTTAGGTATTTTAGACTCATCGTTTGCAGTCAATATAAACAGGACATTTGACAGATCGAAAGGTTCTTGGACATAATTGTCGACAAACTCCTTATTCTGCGTTTGATCTAATATGTCTAAAAGTACCCCCGAAGGATCTCCCTTATAGTCTTTGACGATTTTATCTACTTCGTCAATGAGGATTATCGGATTGTTCACGCCACATTTACGGATTCCTTCCATTATCTTTCCAGCTCCCGCGGCTATATAAGTCCTTCTGTGACCTATGAGTTCGCTCGCGTCGTTCAATCCTCCCACACTGACCTTCACAAATTCACGTCGAACTGAACCGGCGAGTTCTCTTGCAAAGGTCGTTTTTCCCGTACCTGGAGGGCCTATGAGACACAACACAGGACTAGGAACATTTTTTTTCTTCTTACGTAGTGCTATGTACTCTTCGATACTTTCCTTAGCTTGAGACAGACCATAGTGAAGCTCATTTATCTTATCGTCGATCTTCTTTATGTCACTTTCCTCTTTAGAGCTCTTGTTCCATGGCAAAGACGTGATAAATTCTAGATGAGCTCGCAGACTTCCATACTCTGGCGAACTATCCAAAGTCATCTCGAATCTCTTAACTTCGCTTCGCATGCTCTCTTTTATCTTCTCATCTATTTTAAATGACTCTATCACTTCTAAAAACTTTCCACATTCGACATGCTTATCATTCCCGAGCCCTATTTCTTCAGATAAAACTTTTATTTTTTCTCTGATTATTATCTCTTTTTCGTTTTTATTAAACTTTAAACGGACTTCATCTTCGATTTTATTCTCTAATTCTAAAGACATTATCTCGTTATTGAGCATAGTTATGAGCATTCTAGATCTCTTATAATAATCTGTCTCTTTAAAGAGTTTAAATTTCTGCTTAAAGTTGAATTCTAAAGAAGCGCTTATCATATCGGTGATTTTACTCAAATTAGTTATATTTTTTATTATACCTAATATAGAATTAGATATTGAACTGTTTAGACCCACATATTTACTTACTAGTTCTTTCAATTTTCTAGAATACGCGAGTTCTTCGTCGAGATTATAGACAGGATTTTCGATTGGATTAAAACTGACTTCGATAAGTTCCTCATTTCCGACCGACAATTCGGAGATCTTAACTCTCTTGATACCGCGAAGGGTTATTCGGACATTTCCGTTCGGTAGATCTATGACGTTCTTAACTTTAGAGAATGCTCCAATGTTTTGAATATCCTTAATAGAAGTGACGTTTTTATTCTCGTCCTTTGGAGCTACGACGATTAGATCCCCGTTATAATTGGAAAGAGACATCTTTATTATTTTTTTCGACAGATCGTTCGATAGTTCAAGCTTTATCTCTTGATTAGGAAATAAGGTGATAGTTTGAAGTATCAATATAAGAAGTCTATTTTGCACGTCATTTCCACCTCGCTTAATAAGTGTTTTTTATTATAATTAAAACCACAAAAAAAGTAAACTGGAAATTTACTTTTTCTTTAAACTTGCAATATCAGTTTTTATGTATTAAGCCTGATTCGTCGACTCTACCGTATTCAATCGTCAAATCGGTCTGCCATTTTCCATGACCACTTTTTATCCAATCCTCAGTTTTTAAAATGAACAGGACAGTATCCTCGATTCTTTTAAACTTTTCGATCTCGAACAACTTATAAGAATCATCTAGGTATTGTATTTTTAGTCGATACAGTTCTAAATCCTCTAGATCTTCTAAGGTTATATTCATTACTTCCTCTTCTGTAATATCATAAACTAAGAAATTGTCGACTAGATTATCTACAGTATCATATTCCTTATCGAGGTCGATCATCTTTTCAAATAATACTGAGTCCTCATATTCAAATTTACCTGCATCCTGAGCGTTGTTCCCCAAGCTGTAATCGGCTAATATTTTTATGGTAAATATCTTTTTACTAGATTGTTCGAACGTGAATAGTCTACTTTCTTTTGGAAGCTCTTGACTAAACAATTCTACACCAGTTTCATCTAAGACGACTGCTTTAATACGAGATAACACTGCATCTTGATCTTCTAGTTCGAAGCGTACCTCGAAAGAGTTTTCTTTATTCTCGATACTTAAGTCGTGGACGACCGGAACGTCTTTGATGATCTCTATTTTCTTGATAGAATTCAATACGAGCTCGACGTGATTACTGAGCACGATACTTTCAAACTTGATGTTTTGCGTACCTATTTCATCGAACCCATCTAGAGTAAACCTCGATATTCCCTCCTCGGTCGTCACATCGTATGTTTTCCCGTCGATCTTTACTTTCGCCGGAACATATTCTGTGACGTTTGTAGAAGAGAATACCACATCTATTTGTTCACCTCTATGAAAGGCATTTGTCAAAACGTCAGAACCTTTCTGATATGTATCGATATTCGTTATATCTAACTTGTAATCTGTTATCAACCTAGCTTCTACTTTTTTTATTTCAAAATCTTTTAGAACGTTAGGAGAAATCTCTTCTAGCGAGTTCGTGTCTAGCGTTGCATCGATAACGACCTGTACGTCATATTTGACTGCATTCTCCAATGAGAATGTCGAAGTATTTTTGCCGAGTATGACATTTTCCTCTTTTTTTACTTCTCCAGTTTCTTTCTCGATCAACCTCAATTTACCACTTTCAAATGCGTTATCTTCATCGAACAGATCGAATGTGACGTCGATCTTACTTTCCTGTTTGTTCTCGATAATTTCAAAATTATCTACAGTAGGCTTATCTTTAAGAACGTCGACTTTCAATACTTTATCGAGGTTATACTCGAAATCGTTTTCGAATATCATCTTACTGATCTTAAGTTCTTGTATTCCTGCCGTTGCATTTGCATTGACTTCTAATTCATAACCGCCGACGGCAACTTTTCGAACGTCATAGATTACATTATTTACTACGATCTTACTTAGGTTACTATTATAATTTGAAGTGACATCGTAAGTCATTTTAATGATCTCATTTTTCTCCGGATAGATCTTATCGACGCGCACGTCTTTGACATCGACTCTTTGCAATGCATCGACCTTTTTTTCATATAGCAAAACTTCGTCATATCGATATGCATCGTTTCCATCTAAGAGCTGATACTCGCCGAATACTCTGATGACATATTTGTCGGTATTCTTTGAAGCATCTAACATTATTTCATAATTTTCGTCGCTTATGTTAGCTTCGCTGATCAACGAATTGTTCGTATCAAACACTCTAACTGTAAGTTTATTTAAAGCTTTATCGTCGTCTTTAACCGAAACGTTCATTGCTATCTTATCGTTTGAAATATCTTCTATTGCTGTCAGATTCGTAATGCTTGGAACATCTTTAAGGATGTTATAGGACGTCTTAAGATTCGTTAATAGTGTTTTACCGTTAGAAAGGATGATCTTCGATAGAGTTAAGCTGTTCACAGAACGGATGACATCGTTAGGAACTTTGACACTGTATTTATTTCCTCCTAAAGATGTTACACTATAATAGACTCCATTTATCATTGCTTTCCTAGGCACATAACCTGAAACGTTCGTGCTACTAAAAGTGAACGATGTCTCGACGCCCTTTAGGAGATTCTCGACGACATTGCCATTTTGAACTAACTGAGGGTTTCCTACCTGCAATCTGTAGTCGGTAACTATTTTTATATCGTAAGAGTCGTTTATGACCCCTAAGTATTCCCCTGAATCAGCGCCTCTATTATAGTTGGCTTTAATTTTGAATTTATAAGCTTTGGCATTCTCGAGCGCGAAGGTAAAAGTATTCTTCCCCTTTTCGATCGTTCCACTCTCGACGACCTGCCCATTCGATTTTACAAGCTCGTACTTCGCTTCGACGACAGCGTTGTCGCCATCTTCCAAAGTCAAAGCTATGTTCACTTTGCTCTCCTCTTTATTGTAATTTGTTGCAAAACCACTCAGTTTTGGAACATCCTTAAGTATCATGACCTGCGTTTTATAGTCCACTTTGATACTCTTCCCAGTTTCCAAAATAACTTCTGTTAAATTATAATTATATTTTTTAGATTCCTTCGAAGCCTCGATTTTAACAGTATATTCGTTAGGACTATTTAAAACCTTAGTTGCTTTATATTTTTTTCCATCGATCAATACATAATCGATTCTCAAGTCGTCTGTTATATCGGCCAAAAATCTTAAATCGAAGACGGAGCCCTTTTCGTAGCCGTTGCTCTCCATTAGAGAGTCTGTCAAAATAACCATGTATTCATTTTTCTCCATCGTCTTATCTAACAGTATAGCCAAATCTAGACAAGTAAGCTTACCGTCCTTGTTCATATCGGCATTTGCAAGTTTTAAAGGAGACAACATTTCCAAATTAACTAGATGTTCTCTCAACGCTTCGACATCGTGAAAATCTAAGTTACCATCTCCTGTAAGTTCGCCTCTGTCGACGTCATACCCGACCATCGCTGCGACTGCAAAAATTTCCACAATACAAAGTCCAGCCACGATCATCTTTCTATGTTTAGAATCCTTTACATAGAGCTTAGAAGCATAGTATAGCATCACTAACACGGTTGCAATTATTAATTCTAAAATGATGATCACAAGTATGTTATACAACCTGACTGTCGAACCCTCTAATGTCTTTCCATAGTATTCTTTTGAAACGATCGACTCATCGAGTTCATTCGAAGGTACGTTTAAATTTACTTTGCCAGACGCATCGTTTATCGAAATCTCTTCGTCTTTATTTGCTACTACCGTATCTTTTAACGTTATAGAAGTAGTCTTAGGCTTAACTTTATCTTTGACTTTCAAATCGAACGTGACGACCTCTTGGTTCAACCTAGAACCGAATTTATTTATCACGATCAAAGCATGGGTTTCTTTATTATAAGTACAATCGAACCATCCATTGTGAGCTTTAAACGAACTTTCGACTATTCCTTCGAACAAACTTTCGTCGAACGATATGACAGTCTTAAAAACGCTTACATCGTCCTCAGTACTTCCCTTAATGTTTATACTGACTTCTACAGTGTCTCCCCTCGTTACATTTTTCTCGCTGACGTCGACACCTAGAGTTAATCCCTTTCCTAGAACGGTCATAGGAACGAACAATAACATAAAAAATGCGATCAAATAATAAACTTTTTTCTTCATATTTCGACTCGCTCCTCATATTTTCTTTCCGTATATTATATAAACTAATTTTACTATAGAAGTACCCATTTAGTCAACCCATTCAGGTTTTATTTTAAACAAAAAAACGCATTGTTCATG
Organism: uncultured Bacilli bacterium; assembly: GCA_949439935.1. Lineage (GTDB taxonomy): Bacteria > Bacillota_I > Bacilli_A > RF39 > UBA660 > RUG11867. The sequence goes on along the minus strand of CASRZA010000034.1, from coordinate 8,057 downwards.
CGAATTTTACATTAGTTTCTTTCTTTAACTTTGTATTCTTTCTTCATTCCCTTTAAGAAGTTAAGTTTCTTTCTACGAACCATACCTTTCTTAACGACGACGATAGAATCGATTACAGGACTATTTACTGGAAAAGTTCTAGAAACTCCGATAGAGCCACTCTTTTTTCTAACTGTGAATGTCTCTGCGACGTTTCCACCTCTTTTAGCAACTACTAGTCCTTCAAATGCTTGAATTCTTTCCTTTTTTCCCTCTTTTACCCAAACGTTGACACGAACTGTGTCTCCTGTTCTAAACTCAGGAATGTTAGGATTGACATGCTTTTTGTTGACTTTATCAACTAAATTCATTACACTCCGTTCTCCTTTCGTATAAATAATCGTCACATAATCTTATGAATTATTCCTCAAAGCGGATTACATCGAGCTCTCTAATTCGAAAGCAACAGTATTATAACACACTTTTATAAAATATTACAAGCACAAATTAGTCACAATGCTTTGTATACTCTTTATGACCACATTACAATCAAAATACAGAAACGCATCGATTCAAACAATATTTCTCTTTTAGCAAATTTTTTTCATGAATTTTACATTTTTTCCAACAAAAATCTAATTTTAATATCTCTTCTTATAATTTTATTTTTGCTGCGACTTTTCGACAAAAGATGTTTTTTCCCATGCATTTAAAAGTTCGACTGGCACACGTATAGTTTTTATTTCTCTGCCGTTTACATCGATTCCTGACAACACCATGATGCCTAGATTGCTCAAAGTAGAAGTTTGTTCTAGCGAAGCGGAATAAACTTGCAAAACTAGTTCATCGGATAATTGCGTACCTTTTGCGACTGCTCTAACATAATCTCTCACAGCTAAATTCATTATTACTTTTAAAATGTTCCTATCCTCTTCACCTATCTCCAACCCATTTATTCTTTTAAAGATTGCATGTATATTCATAAAACCCTCCATAATTTCTACAAACTCATTATAATACAATATATGTGATACGTCAAACTATCTTTTGTGTGCCCGTGGGTGGCTCTGTAAAAAAACTCGCCTCAACTCTTCGTTCGATACGTGGGTATAGATACTCGTAGTCCCCAACCTCGCATGTCCTAGCAATTCCTGAACTTCCCTGATATCCATTCCCTCGTTCAACATCAAAGTCGCGAATGTATGTCTCAAAGTATGAGGTGAAATCTTGTGCTTTAAAGCACTCTTCTTTATAAGTTTTTCTAAAACGTCCGCGATCCCTCTTCTCGTGATCGGATTACCTAAGTGATTTAAAAGTAGATATTCACTTTTTTTTCCTTTCGATAATTCTTGCCTGGCGCCTAAAACATAACTGCTCATGATTTGCTGACATACCTTATTAAAGTATACGATCCTCGTCTTTTTGCCTTTTCCGATTATTTTAATTTCTCGCATCTTAAAATTGATATCGCTTAACTTGATGTTGACCGCTTCGCTCACACGAATCCCTGTTGCAAAAAGGAGCTCTAAGATCATTCGATTTCTAACTCCCAAATTTGTCTCATCACAAACGTTAACTAAATCCAGAAATTCTTCATATCTGAGATAGTTAGGAAGCTTCTGTTCATTTTTAGGACCACTTACTAATTTGAATGGAGAACTATTTGTCTTCTTATTTTTGATGAGATAATCATAAAAACTTCTTATAGAACTCAAGTGCCTATTTACAGAAGTACTCTTTAGTTTTAGATCTGAAAGATATATGAGATAATCCGTAACGTCTTTGTAGACCAACCTTCTATAGTCTAACTTGCGACTTTCTAAATATGAAACGAAGTCGTTTAAATCTTGTTCATAACCCAAAATGGTATTGTTAGAATATTTTTTTTCAAATTCCAAATACTCGAGAAAACTTTCTATTTCTTTATTCATCTATAATCTCTTTTCTTAAATCGTAACCCTTCGATCGCATCATTTTGACTTTCCTTTTCTGCTTCCGACGAACTTTCTAGAATAGCAAAATCTTCTTCTTCTAAAAACATAAAACTATCTGGTTCTACGTCTACGTCCACTACTTCAGGTTCACTCACAGAAATAGTAACCCTTTTAGAATCGTTTTCAACTATCGACCGTTTAATATTAATCAAGAAGTTCCATCTATTAACATTAGCAGAAAGTGTCGTCAAAGGAGAAATTAAATCGTGATATCTATTTAGTACTCTAGATGCAGATAATGCTAAACGGACTAGCCCTCGATCATTTTGATACTTTATACGATCTTTAAAAAAATAAACTTCTCTGTCGACAAATTCAGCTATTCTTTCAATATAATTTAACTCATCTTCTTTCTTTGGCACACTTTCCGAAGAAAGTTTGTCTATCAAAGCGAGCAACGCTTCCATATTAGAAACGTTAATGTTTATATATCCGATTATAGTTTTTCTCTTTTCGATCTCTAAATAGAGATCTTCCAAATCCTCTCCGGTACTTTTCGACGCTTGGAATTGCAAAGTTCTAAGTTTCGCCATTAAATAAGACAATAATTGCAAGATCTGGTCTTTATGATAAATCACAATATCCCTCATCGCAGCATAGTTTAGCCGGTTTTTATAGAAAAATTCTTTCAAAGAAGAAATCGACAGTAGATCTACAGCCCGTCTATATGCGATATCCTCTGTCACACTTATAAAGTTATACCCCTCTTTTTTATAACCTACACGTTTAACTATTTCGACGTGTTGAGTAAAAACTGTACTCAAAAGTCCCAATCTGACCAAGCATTCTATTAACTCGTCTTGATTTTTAAAAAGCCCTGTAAAAATGGAGAGCTTAACAAAGTTCTCCACACCTGCAAACCCGTAGATCTTACTGAGATCGACAATTTCATCTCCGACCTTTAAATAGTATTTATTATAGTTTTTACTCATCGAAAATCTCCTAGCTATATTTCATACGAATCTTCTAATGTAAATTCTACATTTTCATTGATCCATTCTTTACGAGGTTCGACCGAATCTCCCATCAATACACTTACCCTCTTTTCTGCTAAAGAAGCATCGTTTATACTTACTTGAATCAGATTTCGAGTCTCTGGATTCATCGTAGTCTCCCAAAGTGGCATAGGATTCATCTCTCCTAGACCTTTATATCTTTGTACTTTATAATTAGTCAGGTTGTTAGTATGCTCTTGAAGTTCTCGTGGAGTCCAAAAATATTTATCTTTATTCTTTGTAGTTTCCACTTTATAAAGCGGAGGCATGGCGATATACAAGTGTCCTTCTTCGATAAGAGGCTTCATAAATCTATAGAAAAATGTCAGCAACAGACACTGGATATGCGCTCCATCGTCGTCGGCATCGGTCATTATGATGATCTTATCGTAGTTTATATCTTTAATGTCGAACTCTGACCCATATCCTGCTCCGATGCAATGTATCATGATGTTTATCTCTTCGTTCTTCATGATATCGCTCATCGAAGCTTTTTCAGTATTTATTATTTTACCTCTAAGAGGCAAGATCGCTTGAAACTTTTTGTCGCGACTTTTTTTTGCCGTTCCTCCAGCTGAGTTTCCTTCCACTATGAACAGTTCGTTGATTTTAGGATTTCGCGCCTGTGCAGGAGTTAACTTACCACTTAAAATTCGTTCGTTCTTCTTATTACCTTTACCATTTCTCGCCTCTTCGCGAGCCTTCCTTGCCGCTTCTCTAGCCACACGGCTCTTAGAGGCTTTTTCTATTATCGAAAGTGCTACCTCACGATTTTCTTCAAGAAAATACTTTAATTGATCACAGACGATCTGTTCGACGGCACTTTTCGCTTCGGGCGTTCCGAGTTTTCCTTTTGTCTGTCCTTCGAATTGCAAGAGTTCCTCAGGAATCTTGAGGTTTATGACGGCCGTAAGACCTTCTCGTACATCGCTGCCATCAAAGTTAGGCTCTTTAGGCTTTAAAAGGCCATTATTTCTAGCATACTCGTTAAACACCTTGGTTATTCCAGATTTGAATCCCACTTCGTGTGATCCTCCATCTCCGGTTTTTACGTTATTTACAAACGAAAGTATACTTTCACTATAGGAGTCGGTATATTGTAAAGCAACTTCCACGTCGATTCTATTTTTATTTCCTTGGAAAAAAATACATTTATGAAGAGGTTTTTTATCTTCATTTATATAGTTTACAAAAGATATCAATCCGTCATCATAGTGAAAAGTTTCCGAAAGCCCATCTTCGTCATCTTTCAATTCGACAGTTAAATTTTTTAAAAGAAAGGCACTTTCTTGCATTCTCTCTGAGATCGTAGTAAAGCTGAATTTCGCATCTTTAAACACTTCTGGATCGGGCATAAAAGTGACGCTCGTACCAGTTTTATTCGTTTTGCCGATCTCGTGAAGAGTTTCTTTGACGCGACCTCCATTGTCGAATTTGATATTGACTATCTTTCCATCGCGACATATCGTGACGTCCATCCACGAACTCAAAGCGTTTACGACACTGGCTCCGACGCCGTGCAACCCACCTGAAACTTTATAATTGCCCTCTTCGAATTTTCCACCCGCGTGCAAAACCGTGTAGATGACTTCTGGGGTACTCATTCCACTTGGATGCATTCCTATCGGTACGCCACGGCCATTATCCGTGATCGTTATCGAATTATCAGAATGGATCACTATCCTTATTTTATCTCCATACCCATTTATGATCTCGTCTATAGAGTTATCTACAATTTCCCAAATGAGGTGATGCATTCCTCTTTTATCAGTTGACCCGATATACATACCAGGACGTTTTCTTACAGCTTCTAATCCTTCTAGTATTTTTATCGAGTTTTCATCATATTTTGCCATAATATCACCTTAACTAATCTTATCATAGGCAAAAAAAAAAGGCAAGTCGTCGACCTCCCTTTATAGACTGTTGCTTTACAAAATCATTTATATTTTCTATGTTTAACAAACGGTACAGGAATATTCCCATTGTCGAGCATGATCTGCGGATTGACTTGCAAAACTGTATTCATCTCGCCTTCGTTCATATATTTGCTCAGTTTCTTAAGCGCCTTTCCTATCGAATCATCGTGATAATGGTGAAAATCTGTCGCAACGAAGCTCACCAATTTCTCTTTTATAAGTCTCTTCATCGTCTTTTTTGCATTAGACCCATACCGACCTATTATACTAGTCAAATTACATTGTAATCTACAGTCAAATTCTAAAAGGTCATAGATCTTCTCAAAATCCTCTTGTATGTAAGTATACCTTTCTGGATGGGCTATGATGGGTACAAGTCCAGCAGCATTCAAGTCACAAATTATATTCTCCAAATGTCTAAGTCTGTGATCTAGAGGAAGTTCTATAAGTAAATACTTACTGCCCTTAGGCGTCCTAATCTCTCCTCTTTTTAATAGATCTATTAAGACCTCCCCTTTATTGACATAAACTTCGTTACCTAGATATAACTTAATGTCTTTATCTTCTAAAGATTTCTTTAATTCCTCTAAAATACCTTTTCTATCTTCTACACTACTCGAATATTTTGTATTAACTATATAATGAGAAGTTAAAACGAAGGAAGAAAAACCTTTACTTTTCAAATACCTGATGTTCGCAATAGCTTCTTCCATGTTTTTTGCGCCATCATCGACTCCAGGTAAACTGTGATTGTGAATATCGATCATATTATTCATAATAGTGGCCATAGTATTTACTCTTGCTCTTATCGGTCTTATTTAAGACGATTCCCATAATGTTTGCATTTACGTTATCTAAGTTCTTCTTAGCCTCTTCTAAAAGAGTCTTAGCTGTCTGCTTTTGAGCAGTCACTAGAATGACTCCATCTACCAAGGTACTTACGACCAAAGAATCTGCGAGACCGTTTATAGGGGCTCCATCGAAGATGACGACGTCGAAGATGTTAGAAAGAGATTTAACTAATTTTTTGTTTTTCTCTGAATTCAATAGTTCACTCGGATTCGGAGGCGTTATACCTTTAAACATCAAGTAAAGATTCGGTATTTCTGAATTGTTGATATACGTTCTATAGACCTGTCCTACGTCCTCTAAAAGCAGATTAGAAAGACCTTTCTTGTTAGGTGAACCGAAGATGTGATGTTGCCTTCCCTTGCGGATATCGCAGTCGACTAAGAGAACTTTCTTCCCGCTGTTCGCAAGAGCAACGGCTAAATTCGAAGCGACAAAACTCTTGCCTTCCCCAGGAACACTACTCGTCACCAGAATCGTCTTCATCTGCTTATCGATAGAAGAGAACTGCAAGTTCGTACGCAATGTTCTGATAGCTTCACTGATACTCGATTTAGGGTCAGAACAGATAATCAAATCTTGTGTTTGGTCGCCTATCTTGTCGCTGCTCTTAGGAACAGACCCTAAAATAGGAACTTTCAAATCCTTCTCGATTTCTTCTTCGCTTTTGACCGTATCATCAAAATAGAACATGACCGCAATGATGAGAGAACTGAGCAAGAACCCTGCTCCTGTACCCATGACGAACTGTCTCAAGATATGTACATTGTAAGGACTTTCATTCACAGAAGCTTCGTCGATGATGCTGACGTTTTCGATATTATATATCTCTGTAATTTCACCCTCAAAGACTTCAGCAATACAGTTAGCTATATCTCTAGAAAGATTGGCATCCTCGTTGTAGACAGATATGATGATAATCTCGGTATTCTCGGCACTTTTAACCTTGACACTCGACTTGAGATTGTCATAGTCTATCTCTAAACCGAGAGAGGCGATGACCTTGTTCAGTATCCTTCTACTTTGAATAATCTCTCTATACGTAGACAACAAATTCTTGTTGATAGTGATATCAGTCTGTGTAATCGTCGAGTTCTCTTGAGAGTTGTTTACGAGAACCAAACTCGTCTTTGCCTCATACACAGGGACCTGTATTTTGAGCGTATAAACGATACTCATGATGAGACCTATCATCGTGAACAATACGACAAAGACTATCTTGTTCCAATAGTATCTCAGAAATTCTAAAATGTTAAATTCTTCCATAATTTGAGCCCCTTTTTTACTGTAATCACTTTATCATATAACCTGCAAAAAATCAAGTCTAAGCGTCAAGAAAAAACGACTCAATAGTCGCTTCGACGCTCTTCATCGATTCTTCTGTCCGAGTCTGTAATCAAATATTTGAAAAATAGACTTTGTACAATCGCCTCGCCCTTTTTCATTTTTACAGGCACATCACCTTCATTTTGAATTCTAATCCACATGTGACCTTCGTTATCGCGGTTATTATAATAATCCGCATCGATGATACCGACCTGATTGCACAGTCTTAAATTGTACTTAAAGCTCATGCTACTTCTCACGACGAACAAGAGAACCTCGTCATCTTCAAAATGGCATTTCAATCCAGTGGGCAACTTCTTTATCTCACCGGGATTGATTTCCAAATCCTCCAACAGATACAAGTCATATCCTGCTGTCTTCGCCGAATCCCTTTGAGGCAAACTGTATTCTTGGTACAATGCCAAATCGTCTTTGACATCCTTCTTAAATTGTTCAAACGATATTTTCTCAAAATCTCTCACGATTGATTCCTACTTTCTTTTCTTTAAAATCTTTTTCTTAGTTAAAATACACCCCACACCGAAACTGCTTCCAAGTGTGTCGATGCCGATATCATAAAGCCTTGCAGTTCTTCCGGGACTGAAAAGCTGATGAAACTCATCCAAACCTGCGAACATCGCACACGCGAGGACGGCGAGCACAATCGGTCTTTTCACATCATAACAGCATACAAAGAGATATACCAAAATGCCTAATACGAAGTATATCCCAAAGTGCGCACTTTTTCTTACAAAAACCCTCACATCTGCGACGATTTTCTTCTTTTCTTTCTGTGTATATTCTTTGTCCTTTATCTCGGCATATTTATCGATGACTTGCACCGTCACTTTATCGCTTAGCGCCTCACTCGCTTTTCCATCTTGTCCTGAAAACAGAAAGATGATGGCATTGAGCAAAACGAAAAAAAAAACCCCAAAAAAATTTTTTAAAAAAAATAAAAAATAGTATGTGTAAAGTCTACCAAAAGTGGTAGG
>CASRZA010000033.1 GCA_949439935.1 uncultured Bacilli bacterium | reverse complement strand
AATAGAATTTATATGTGATTTTTGTAATACAAAACCTACTATTATTAATGGGAATATTCGCAATATTACTAAAACGAATTTGAGTTATATAGAACCACATAGAATTATTATTAAAGGAATTACTTTTCTTGCATTTAACTACTCTAAAACTTTATATGTTGGTAATTTATCAGAAAGACTAGAATTAAAAGATTTAGAAGCCTTTATAAAACAATTAAACTAAAATATAAACTTGTACTAACTTCTCTTAAATAGCCTTTAAATAGGCAAAAAATGGTAATTATGTCTTGACTTTAACTATAAACTCTTTATAATAGGAAAGCAATATATGAACTTAATTTTAGTCAATTAATGTATTTTGTGGTATCAAATCGCTAAAATAATTATACCACAAAATTAAACAAAATAATAAAATAATGTTTAATATTCTCAAATATATGATATAATAATTAGCCAAAAGGAGGAGAAAATATGCCATATAAATATTACAATCAATTTAATCTATCAAATGAATTAGCACAGTCTATATCTTCTATAATATCTCAAAGAGAAAATGCAGATTATGTATGTCAATCTATAGTAGTTACTATACCAGAACATAGAGGACTAGTTTTTTCTTCACCATTAGATGGATATAATGCTTATGGTGGAGGACTTAATGCTTTAAGTGGTGCTCAAATAAATGCTATAAATGAAAAGTATGGGAAATATGTTGAGGGTACAATACCTGCAGAAGATTATGCTTTTCTTATAGTAATGGACAACGACTCACTTCAAACATTTTCTAAATTTTCTTTTAAAAGTTACGACGAAATAAAAAGAACACTAGATGTTTTAAGCATATTCAATGTTGGATATAATGGAATATTTGATTCAAGAACTTTAAGTCAGAAATTCCCTTATTTACAAGATTTTTTTGATAGTTTAGATGAATGGCGTGCTGAAACAGGTAGAGTTACAATAGATGATGACATTCTAGAAAATAGTGCTAAAAAAGTATTAAATATCAGTAAGCAAGGCATTAGAAGAAAATAAAAAAGCATACAATATTAAAATAAATGCAACTTATTTGTTGAAATCAATAAAATTTATGGTAGAATATAATTAGAAATTGATATTAAATTATTTATTTCTCATTGGCGAGGAAAAATTTGAAATAACTTAACCAATCGCTCCAATAGACGGAAGCTACAAATTTTTGTAGATAATATAAAGGTACCACTTTTGTTAAGTGGTTTTTTGATTTTTAGGAGGTCAAAATGCCAATAATAGGATATAAGAAAAGTTTTAGGATAAACTGGTTATGAAAACGATATATTTACTGTCAATTTTGATTTAGAATACAATAATGATGGTTTTTTAAGAATTAAAAATGAAAAAGATAACTATTTCGATGTAGGTGACTTTGGAATTTTATTAGATGATGTTTTTGAACGGTTAACTGATGACTTATTAAAAAAATATGACAATGGAGTTTATATTTTAAGTATGTGCAAATATATAGTTGATAGAGTTCCAAACTTATATTCGATAAATTATGAAACGAAAGGACTGATAGACACATATTTTAAATCAGAAATAATAAATGATTTTGAAAACTTTTTGAATTTTTGCATTCGTTAAGAAAAGATGTCCAAATTAAGTATGGAAATATGCCAAAAAAGCAGTATCCACCGTTCAACTCAAAAAGGGTCTTTTTTTTTAAAGAACGAAATGATATACTAATCTGGTAAAAAGAAATATGAGTTTGTTCATTTTTAAAAACTCTAAAGTGTCTAGTAGATTTGATCATAGCAATTAAAAATAGAAATAGCGGTGATAAGAAATGCCAAAGGAAAATTATGAAAAATTAAAGAAAAGATTGCAAGTCTGTGTATCTGAGGAAGACTATGAAGATTTCACCATATACTTTCAGAATTATTATTTTCTTTGTAGAAGAAAGTATGCTTTTTTAGGTGTTTCTGATGAAAAGTGGGAGGCATTATTTCTAAAGTCATTGATTTCAAGTTTAGAGGATGCCAACATTTTGTCTTGTGCTACTGCAAAGATAAACGGCGTGATTTTGAATACTCTCAAACGGAATTTAAACGATCCGAGAACTTTTTCAAATACTGTGGGTGGAATTCTGTCTACATTCGATTCTTCTAAAACGTGTTTAAGAAAACTAGTAGAGTTTGAGGAGACTTTAAAAGATATAGGAATCGACTTCAATGAAGTATTTTACCAAAAAGCTAGAAGGTGTTCGGCATTCCGTTCGTATTTAAGGAAACTAGGGTGCGAAGATTTTACTTTCGACGAGTTTCAAAAGTTGCTGAAAGGATTTTATAAAGATTACTTGAACGTTAAACCTTACTTTTTCTCTTTAAGGGAATGCATAGAACGCGTCGATTACTTTTATGGTTTGTTAGGAATCGAAAAAGGCGAGATTTCTTCTTATGAATTCAAGGATGTTTTTATAAATAAAGTTCGGTATCTGCTATTGAATTTTGATATATTTTTAAAAATTAGAAATTTGTTTTTGAGAATATATGGCGATCAAAATATAAGTGTTTTCGATTTAGTATTTGTATCTATAAGTTATACTGATATACAGGAGATCTTCGAAAATTATAAAAACTATGTATTCAATGGAGATATAACTTTTTTACAGCGGTTAAATATCACGGTCGTAGACTTATCTAGACAGAGAAGACCTGAAGCGAAATTATCGAATAGTACTTTTTCTTCTTTAAGCAATTTTTATGAAAAGTTTCCATTAAGTGATGGAATCGACGAGGAGACTCGAAAAAAATTAGTAGACTCTATAATAGATGCGATGAACATTGAGCAAAAAGTGTTGATAAAAGAATGTATCGAGACTGGAGTTTATCAGGGATCGACGAGCAAGATAAACAGCATCATAAAAATTATCCTCGGATGTTATAATCGCCGAGTAGAGAGATATAAAAATCCTGTTTCAAAATACGATCTGTTCGATTTACCAGAAGGTTTTCCCCGAGAGAAGAGAAAAGAATTTGTAGATGTTCTTTTTTCAACGTTAACCGAGATAAAAAATGATAATATGAATAGATATTTAAATGGTGATCTGGAGTTATCTGAGAGGCTTTTTCGTCTAGCTAATTCTAAAATTCTATCTTTACGGATAAGTTATAATAGTACTGTCGACAGATTTTTGAATCCATGTGAACTTCACGATTATTTGCTTAAATCTGTAGATGTATCTTCTTCTATTAGAAAAGAAATTGTGGATGATGTAACTAGTGGTTTAGATGAAGAATATCTAATCCCTTTGGAACAGTATCTCAAAGGGTTAAAGATCTTTTTGCCAGAAACGAACGCTAACCTGCTAAATAAACTTACGAGATTAAAAAAAAGGTGCTTGAAAATCTTTAATTCTTATATAGAAGAAATAAATTCTATCTATGAAATTTTAAATCCAAATGCGGAACTATTGCTAAAATGTTACTTTAGTAATATGGAAACGGTATATTATTTAGGGAAAAAATTAAAAAATTTGAGAATGCAATACTTAAGTGTAATTGGAAACGATCAAAGCCAATTTGACTCTTTCAGAAATGTGACTGTTATCGATATTTTGTCTGAATACGACGGTAATTTTGAGAAATTTGTGAATAATTATATAGATTACTGTCAAAATAAGATTGATGAACTTAAAGAAGGTAAGATTATCTAATAACTGTCAGTGCTAAAAATATGTCTTCCTTTTTCAGTCTAGATTTGGTATACTTGTTATAGGTGGTTTAAAATGAAAAAAAAGGAAAGTAATAAAAAAATCGAGTCTTCTTTGATCAAAGATGTGAATGCCGACACAGGTGAAGTGAGAAAGTTTTTTATCATCTTAACTGGAGTAGCTCTCGTAGCAGTTTTGTTATACTTTTTGTCGAGTAAAGTCTTAATTAAAGATGGTGTAGATAAAGACGATACTTCTACTAAGGAAGTGACTTTCAATTATAATACTATCGATGTGGGTACTGTTTTCAATAGACCTTATAAAGAGTATTATGTATATGCTTTCGATACAGATTCTTTGAAGGCTAGTTATTATTCATCTTTGATGAGTGCGGTCGACACAGAGAAAAATAAAGTATATCTTTTAGATCTATCTACAGATTTAAATAAAAAGTATGTAGGGGAGAAAAGCAATAAAGACGCGAAGGCTGCGGATGAATTATCACTTACAGATCCTACGCTCATTAAAATAGTCGACGGTAAAATCTCTAAGTATCTAGATTCTTTAGAAGAAATCGAGAAAGAATTGAAGAGTTTAAAAAGTAGCAAATAAAATGCTACTTTTTTTGTAAAACGAACGTTCTTTTTGTGATTTTTTAGCTCATTTATGATATATTTATTACAGGACGTGAATCGATGAAAAAAAATAAGCAGGAGAAAAAAGTTTTCAGTTTTCGAGATGTTTCTTTGATAGTGATCGCATGCTCTTTAGTTATGTGTTTTTTAGGTGCAACATTAGTCTATAAACACTTGGGCGGTGTGAATTTTGCCCTGTTGGGACAAGATGCAAACTTGAAAGAATTTATAAGTGCTTATAATAATTTAGTCGATAAGTATTATGATTCTTTAGATACTAAATCTTTGATAGATGGAGCGATTAAGGGCATGTATGCGACTGTGGGAGATCCGTATACTACCTATTTAGATGAAGATTCTTCTAGTTCTCTAGACAATTCTCTATCAGGGTCTTACAACGGTATAGGAATATCTGTAAGTTCTGCCGATACGAGCGAAGGATTGAAAATCGAAGAAGTTTATGACGATTCTCCTGCTTCGGAAAGAGGCTTGCAACCGGGAGATATAATCTTAAAAATAAACGATGAAGATACTATAGGAAAGGATACGGCTTATTTGACGAATTTAATAAAAAGCGGTAAAGAAGTTAATTTGACAGTATCTAGAAATGGCAATCTCATATATGCTAATCTTAAAGCTACCTCTGTAATGATCCCAGTCGTAGAATCTCAATTATTCGAACGAAACGGAAAGAAAATAGGTTATATTAGACTTTCTATATTTAATGAAACAGCCGACATACAAGTCAGTAATCATCTAGCCAAATTAGAGAAAAACGGATTAGACGGTTTAATCTTCGATTTGAGGGATAATGGTGGAGGATATCTCAATGTTGCTGAGAATATTGCAGAAATGTTCCTAGAAAAGGGAAAGATTGTCTATTCTTTAGAAAGTAAGAACGATTCGGAGACTACTTATGATGAGACGAATGAAAGTAGAAACTATCCTATAAATGTCGTCGTTAATAAAAATAGTGCAAGTGCATCGGAGATACTCGCGGCTGCCTTAAAGCATTCTTATGGGGCTAGCCTAGTAGGTAATAAAACTTTTGGCAAAGGAAAAGTCCAACAAAAGGAGAGCAGACCAGATGGGACTACTATAAAATATACTACGGCCAAGTGGCTAACACCTGCTGGAAACTGTATCGACGAAGTGGGATTAGCTCCTAATATAGAAGTTTCTTTGAATTATGATGTATTCGATCAAAATGATATCTACACAGATAATCAGGTTATGACAGCATTAAACAACCTTGTCGGCTAAAATTCGACAAGGTTTTACATTTTCTTGCGTTAATCGACAAAACATTTTCTAGTATTTTGTCATATAGCATTATATAATTAATGTGCGTGGTAAAATAAAAGGGAGATGCTTATGGATAATAGAATACGCACGTTGTTTATCGATGGAGATTCAGGTCTTATCGACGATGTAAAGAAGTATTTTAGTAGTTCTACAGTAGTTGATGTTTGTTTTACAAGTACAGATGGTATCGAAGGGTTGGAGATGGTTAAATCTCATAAAAATGAGATAGATCTCGTCGTCTTAGATACGCTTTTGCCGAATAAGGATGGTATTAATCTTTTGAGGGAATTTAAAAGGATCGATGCTAATTTTAAAATCGTAGTGACTTCGAGTATAAAGAATACTGGAGTACTAAATAGAATCGATAATTTAAATGTCGGGTATATAATGCTTAAACCGTACAATTTGGAAGATCTTGAGAGCATAATGAAAAGTGTCTTTGAGAGTTCTAGGAACATAATAAGAGATGGTAACTTAGAGTCTAAGATCAGTAAGATGCTTCATTCATTAGGAATTCCTTCTCATATCAAGGGTTATCAGTATATAAGAGAAAGCGTCATGTTGATCTACGATAATCCTTATATAATAGGTGGAATAACTAAGGAATTGTATCCAGAGGTGGCGAATAAGTATAAGACTACTTCTTCAAGAGTAGAAAGAGCAATAAGACACGCTATAGAGGTCAGTTGGAACAGAGGAGACTATGAATATATGGAAGAACTATTTGGACATAGTGTCGACTACGATAGAGCAAAGCCGACAAACTCTGAATTTATCGCTACGGTGGCGGACAAGTTGAGATTAGAAGCGAACACTTTTTCACGGTAATTGGTTCGTTTTTTCTTGTAATTAAACAAGAATATGATATAATATTCCTCTAAATGGGGGGTTGTAAATATGGAAAGAGTTTATAATGGTCGTGGTGGAGAATTGGTGAGTTATCTTACCACCGACAATGAGAAAGATTTTATGAGATTGATCGACAGATTTCCTGTTGGCGATAAAGAAAAAAACTTAGAATTATTAATTCGTTATCGTCAAGGCGATATGCAAGCGCGCGACAGGCTGATAGAACAGAATCTGAAATTAATAGTATCTTATGCTCGGAAGAAAGTTAAGTATACCGAAAGTTATAAGTTATTAGATTTGGTTCATGAAGGTGTTCTTGCAATGCTAAATGGTCTTGAAAACTTTGACTTGCATAGAAAAGATGTTCAATTTATGTCATATATCTACACTTGTATGAAAAATCGCATCGACGATGTCTTAAAATCGACTGATAAATTAATTCAATCTCCAAATTATCTTTCTTCTGTGGTAAGGAAGTTAGAAAAAATTACTAGAGAGTGCGAGTCTCAAAGAAAACCGATTCCATCGGACGAAGAGTTGTGCAAACTTTTGGGAATAACTATGATGACTTTACGATGTGCTAAGAGAGAACAGCGATATTCTTTTATTAGTTTGAACAAACCAGCGAATGAAGATGGAAAAGAAGGGGATAGTGAGCTAGGAGATTTCATAGATGGCAAAGATAGTTCGATCGATAATTTTTTGGATAGCGTGGTCGATAGGGAGTTATTAGCTTATCTTAAGCTGACGTTATCTCCGTATAAGTATTATATATTATATAATCGCGTTTTTGCTCCAAAGCCAGTCTATCATTCAGTGTTAGCTAAGACGTTAGGAGTTTCACGAGCAGCAGTCCAAGAAATGGATTCTTCAACTTTAAAGTCGTTAAGGAAAGTTTTTGCATATGGCACTTGGAAAAAGTTATGTAGAGACACTTTGATGAGAAATAATGTCGACGTAGATAATTTTAATGTCTCTCCTATTTCACCAGCTAATATTACCTGTTATCTATTTTTGAGGGACTCACTAAATTCCATAGAGAAGAAGATTTTTCTATCAGTACTAAAAGAGAATTTTCAGTTCGACGAGGAAAAATTAGCTAGAAGACTAAATTGTAGTAAACGTTTGATCGATGTTTCTTGCAGATCTTTAGAAAAAAAGTTAGAAAGAGTAAACCGCGAAGTTCAAGAAGAGTATGCAAATTTTGCTAGAAAAATGATAGAGACATATCAAACAGGCATATTTGACGTAGATTTGGATATGGATCTATCGATGTATGTAACTTATAAAAACACATTAAATTCAACGGGATTTTCCCCTTACAAAATGTAATAAATAACCGCGTCTAAAACACGTGGTTATTTATTTGCATCGTAAATATCCTCTAAATTCTTTATTCTTTGATGCAGAGTATCCAAGTCGGCTTTGGTAGCGAGTTCTGGATTAGAGGTGGCGTGGTTGTTTGAATCGGACTTAATTCTACTACCAATGTTATTCTGATATCTATTGTTTATGAGTTGTTGTTGAGCAGAGGTCGTGAGTGTAATCTGACCTACGAGAATTAACCAGTTTCCTATCGAATTTAATTCATCAGCAGTAAAGTCATCCTCTATAATCAATCCTACTATAATGGCAGTTATCGTGAAAACTTCGGGGTTTATATTAGGTGGGAATTCATGCATATGTTTCACCTTGGCTATATTAAAAATTATATGCAAAAAAAAGGTTTCAATAACCGAAACCTATTTTGTTCTTCCAGTTCTAATCCAGCCTGGAAGAGATGTCGACTTACTCCAAGTCGTTTCACATGTCTCTCTAGCAGGTACTAAATCTGAGTATTCAACTCTATAACTTAATTTAGTACAAACTCCGTCATGGTAAGTATAAGTAGGATCTGCACATGATGGTTTACTTCCTGAGTTCGTCGTTACATAACATGTTTTTCCATCGCTAGATGGTGTTCCAGAACTGCATGTATACTTGTAAGTAGTTTTAGTAAATTTATGCGGTTTAGAACTGTTTTCTTTTGGAAAGTATCCCAAATACGTGTATACAACTAAATCTGTTTTAGAAGGAACTTCTGAAACTTTTTTAAAGTATACGGTAGTCTTCGATGCTTCTACTTTTTTAGCTGGTACTGGAGTGGTAGTAGGCGTAGAATTATTTACGACTGTTCCATAAGCGGTATAAGGTATCAACCTTTCACAGCGTCCGTTTTTAGGACTTCCCACTGGACAATAAGCCGGAACTGTAGTACATTTTTTGTATTCATACCATACTTCTTTAGGTGATGTAGTATTTGGCTTTTTGGTAGTGGTAGTTGGTTTTTTAGTAGTGCTGTTACTTGGCTTCTTTGTCGTAGTAGTGGTACTTGGCTTAGTAGTAGGAGTAGTAGTCGGATTTGATGGATCATCAGGATTTGGTTCTGGAGTGATCGGTGCAACGTTACAGATTCCGTTTACAGAGTTTTCTGTTCCCTTGCAAATTTCTCCATTACATTCTTCGAAACATCCTACATATATGATTCTATAATCTTTGTTTGTTCCACATGTGAGTGATAGTTTAACAGCATAGCTGTTTTCTAAACGCGTAACTTCTGAATAACTTTCGTTTATGTCACATCTGTTATTGTTGCTGTCTTTTAAATCAGATATTAAGTTTTTGTTAATTAATATTTTTAATCTAATCGTCTTTGATGCGTTTATCTCTACTGGTAAGTTATCTTTAGTTAAATAGGATAGCGTAGCAGATTCTAGTTGATCTAATTGAGTAGTAAGATCGACTGGAACTTTTTCATTCGGTTTCTTGTCACTTGTTTTTGTACATTTGCTGATACCTGTAATGACTAGAAGAATGATAACTATTGCTCCGACTGCTATACCTAATTTTTTTAAGATATTTGTCCAATCTAATTTGTTTTCATTTTCTTCGTACATGATTTAACCCCCTTTTTAATTTAAACCTATACGTTTGCCATTAGAACCCATATCCTTTAGAGCTTCTGTTGCTATGTTTTCTAGCGTAGCATCGTCTAATTCATCTATTGTATATGTGTTTCCGTTTATTTCTACTGAAATGTCATATCCACGTGCATCTGCGATCGTGTTAGTAGCAATTGCTAGTCTAGACCAAATATATCTGACACTTGGAGAAACTTCGCTTTCAGCTATAGTAAGACCACCAACTGTTTCGTCTTCTCCTATGATTCTCGCTTCGTCTTCGAAAGCTCTTCTTGCATAATTTTTTCCGTTTGTAGGATCTGATATCATGCTGTTTAAGTAGCTTTCCATATCGATGACGGCTTCTTTACCTACTGTACCGTCGTCGATCAAACTAGATAGATTGATTTCTGCTACTTTCTCGTCTGTACCATTTATTGCTTGGTTTACGCTTGGAACGATCGTACGATTAACCATATCGCTTAAAATTTCGTCGGTTTGATCGAGTGATAAGCTAGATTCTTCTCCGTGAATGCTCTTGATGACCTCGTCGATGGTATCTTTATCGTAATCTTCTGTGAACTCGATCCAATTATCGTAAACTTCTGTAGTAGATTCTGTCCTATTTTTATCTTTATCTAGATCTTCTGTAGGAATTGGGTCTTTATCAGCTGGTTCTTTCGTTACAAGGAAGTAAATTCCGGTTCCTACAACTGCTGTTAAAGCAACTCCTGCGACAGTTATTCCAACTATTTTTCCAAGTGGTTTTTTTAGCGTTCCACCTTTTTCTGTACGATTTAGTTGAAATTTTCTAAAGTCTTCGTCAACTTTAGAGAGCTTATCGGATTTTTCGACCTTTCTAAAGATTCTCGTAAAGAAGCTACCTTTTGCTTTTTTTGCTGCTTTTTTTGCTTTTTTCTTTTCATCTCTAAGTTTCTGAGCTTCCTCACGTTTTTTCGCCTCAGCTTCTGCAACTTTTTTTCGTGCATCTTCAAGTTGTCTATCTTCCCACCAAGCATCATAAGAAGCTTTTTCTCCTCTTTTATTACTTAAGACTTCGTAAGCCTCGTTAGCAAGTTGCATCATTTCTTGAGCTTTTGTCTGTTCTTCTTTGCTGCTATTTGCATATTTATCTGGATGATATTGGTTCGCCTTTTCTCTATATGCTCTTGCGATCGTCTCTAGTGATGCATCCCTCGCTACTCCCAAAAATGTATAATAATCTTTTTTCCATTTCATATGTAAAATCCCCCTTTTTCATATTTATGTCGCATATTGTAACCTAAAAGTTGTAGTTTGTCAAGTTTTTTTTAAAAGTTATCTGTTCGTGTCTAGAACCGTTCGAAAATTTCTCTGCTCACTTCATTTATTATGTACGATTCGTTTCTTAAAAAACGAATAACTTTTGCTTTTAAAGTTTTAACATGTAATGTATAATCTTTAATATGAGGTGTTGTAATGAAAAAAGTATTATTGATCGATGGCAACAATTTAATGTATAGAAGTTATTTTGCTACAGCGTATTCAGGTTCTATAATGAGAAATTCTAAAGGGCAAGCTACGAATGCTCTTTATGGTTTTGTCTCTATGATAAATAAGATAATCGAGGAAGAAAAGCCTCAATATATGGTCGTGGCATTCGACATAGGTAAAAACTTTCGACATGAAAAATATGAAGATTACAAAGCTGGGAGAAATGAAATCCCAGGCGATTTAAAAAGCCAAATGCCAGTTGCAAGGATGATTTTGGATGCAATGGGAATAAAACATTTGGAAATGGAAGGGTACGAAGCGGACGATATAATCGGAACTCTAGCGAAGGAGGCCGATCAAGATCCAGAATATGATGGCCTTATCATTTCTTCTGATCACGATCTCATGCAGCTTATCAGTCCAGTAGTAGGTATGAAAATGTTGAGGTCACACGCTAGTACGTATTATACTGAAGAGACTTTTAGAGAGGAATATGGATTCGATCCTATAAAGATCATAGATTTGAAAGCTTTGATGGGAGATTCAAGCGACAACATTCCAGGTGTAAAAGGTATAGGAGAGAAGACGGCAAAATCACTTATTCAAGAGTACGGATCACTAGACGGAGTCTATTCGAATATCGAATCTATAAAAGGAAAGGTAAAAGAGAAACTCGAGATCGATAAAGATAATGCTTATTTCAGTTTCGAGCTTGCGACTATATATAGAGATGTTCCTTTGAATGCCAAACTCTCAGAACTCACTTATGATGGACCTAATTTGCCAAATTTAAAAGCTTTATTTCAGGAGTTAGAATTTCATTCGTTTTTAAAAAGTATAGATTTTAAGAGCGTTAAACAAGAAGAGATCAGTTATAAAGTAGTAGAAAAATGTGACGAGATCGACAGTTCGGCATTAGAATTTGCTTATTATATCGAATGTAATAAGGACAATTATCATTATGCGGACATTTTGGGAATGAGTCTATACGATGGGGAAAGTCTCTTTTATGTTCCACCCATATTAATTCCAGAAGTTTTAGAAAAATTTGCTTCGAAATTGCGGTATACGTATGCTTTAAAGAAAAATATAGTTTTAGCGCATAGATACGGGATAAATTTAGCAAATACAGATTTTGATATGATGATCGCGTATTATCTTTTAGAAAATAATTCTAAGGATGATCTCGCCCTTAAGATGAGTGATGATGGGATAAATTCATTTTATTATGAAGAAGTCGTTAAAAATAAAGTGAATCCAGAGGATTTTATGCGAGGACTAGTTTTAAAAGCTAAATATATCTTCGATAAAAAAGATGAACTTTTAAGAAAACTTAAAGATTTGGATATGCAAAGTTTATTCGACAGCATCGAAATGCCTATGGTAAGAGTCCTTGCTGATATGGAAGAAACCGGCGTGAGAGTTAATCCGGAGGTTTTACATGAGATGCAGGGCGATCTAAAGACAAAGATCGTAGCATTGGAAAAAGAAATTCATGAAAAAGCAGGATTTACTTTCAACGTAGCGAGTCCTAAGCAACTTGGAGATGCCTTGTTTAATAAGTTGGGCATCCCATACCCTGGAAAAAAAGGTGCGAATTATAGCACAGATGTATCTATTTTGGAGAAGTTAGTGGAAGAATATCCTATCATTAAGCCTATCTTGGACTACAGAACTTTCAGCAAGCTTTATAATACTTATGTCGAGCCTTTGGAAGGATTCATACGAGAAGATGGCAAAATACATACTATATATAAACAGACACTGACGCGTACAGGCAGGCTTTCGAGTGTCGAACCGAATTTACAGAATATTCCGACGCGCGAAGAAGAAGGGAAACTCGTTAGAAAGGCTTTTGTCAGCGAGGAAGGTGCGACTTTATTAAGTGCCGATTATTCTCAGATTGAACTTAGAATTTTAGCTTCTATATCTGGCGATGAGACTATGATAGATGCTTTCTTGAACGACGAAGATATACATAGAAGAGTTGCCGCGGATATTCATGGAATACCTTTAGAAGAGGTAACTAAGTATCAAAGAAGCACTGCTAAAGCTGTCATATTTGGAATCGTCTATGGAATAAGTGGGTTCGGTTTAGGAGAAAACTTAAATATCTCTCCAAAGGAAGCAAAACTGTTTATAGAGAAGTATTATGAAATGTATCCTAAAGTCAAGGAATATATGGATAACATAAAGGAGCAGGCTTATGATAAAGGGTACGTCAGAACTCTATATAATAGAATAAGGTATATAGATGAACTCAAAAGCCCTGTTTATATGGTTAGGACAAGTGGAGAGAGAATAGCCCTCAATACGCCCATACAAGGAACAGGCGCGGATATCATGAAAATCGCAATGGTCGAACTTCATAAAGAATTAAACAGAAGAAACTTGAAAAGCAAGATCATTTTACAAGTACATGACGAAGTCATATTGAACGTCTACGATGACGAATTCGAAGAGGTTAAAAATTTGGTACAAGAAACGATGGAAAAGGCTTCGGATTTAAAAGTACCTTTAAAAGTGGGCGTAGAATGGGGAACTAATTGGTATGACGCAAAATAAAGTCCTTTTTACAGGTTTTAAGAAAGCTCACGAAAGGGACATGAATAGCGCCTTTCTTTTATTAAATTCATTAAAAAAGAAAAACGTTTTTCTTTTCACAAACGATAAAGTTCGTATATGTCAGGAAATAGACGAACTTTTAAATGAAGAATGGGACAGTATCATAATGTTCGGACAGAAACCTGTCATAAAAACTTTGAGGATTGAAGTATGTGCGAAGGGCGAAGAGACAGTTATAGATACTAACTATGATCTATCTAACATCAAAAGTATTTTGGATGGACATGACATAGATTTTAAAGTTAGTAAAAATGCAGGTAATTCGTATTGCAATTGGGCTTATTTTCATGTGCTTAGAGAGGTGCAGAACAGGGAACTTAAAACAAAAGTATTATTCATCCACGTTCCATATATCAATAATTTTATGAACATGAAGGAAGTCGGCAATTTATTAAAAAACGGCGAAATATTTTTTAGGAGGTAAGTTTTATGCCAGAGATAGCAGAGATTAGAGTTGTCGCGAAGGCTCTTAGAAGTCAAATTTTAAAGAAAAGGATCAAAAAGGTCAACGTTTTATATTCGAGAATCATTTTAAATGGTTCAGACGAGTTTATGAAAAAACTGCAAGGGAGGGAATTCACTGGCTTAGATACGAATGGCAAATGGTTGATATTCGAACTCGGAGACTATTCTTTTCTGTCCCATCTAAGGATGGAAGGGAAGTATTTTTACGTAAAACACGACGAACCGATCGAGAAGCACACTCATGTCATATTCGAGCTCGACGACGGGATGGATTTGAGATACAACGACGTCCGGAAGTTCGGGAGAATGGAACTTGTTAAAACTGGTGAGATAGAAGAAAATCCAAGCATTAAAAAGTTAGGATATGAACCGGATGACGAGAGGTTGACTGTAGAATATCTTTTAGATAAGTTAAAAAAAGATAAAAGACCGATTAAATCGACTTTGTTAGACCAGACTATAATAAACGGACTCGGAAACATATATGCGAATGAAGTCCTCTTTGCTTCGGAAGTTTTTCCTACGAGGGAGGCCTATACTATTACGAAGGACGAAGCTAAGAAAATAATTATGAACGCTAAGGCTATCATTTTAAAATCTGTCGAGGTTGGTGGAAGCACGATTAGAAGTTATACTTCGAGTTTGGGCGTAATCGGGCATTACCAAGATTATTTGAAAGTGCATGGCAAGGAAAAAGCACATTGTTCTAAGTGTGGACATGAGATTTTAAAGATGAAATTAGACGGCAGAAGTGCGTATTATTGTGATAATTGCCAAAAGTGAAAAAAACTGTTGATAACTTTGTCGTTTTCAACAGTTAATTTTTATTAAATTCTTGCGCTAATTTTCCCGTTATGAGTAGATTGTCATAGAGAATGTTATTTAAAACGAGATCGAATTCACCGATGTATTCATAAATCTTTGGAGAAAAGCCCAGTTTAAATCTATTCAGATTTCGATAAGGTGACGTACTTTTGAAATCGCCACTTATTCCATTTAAATCTAAATATTCGTAATCCGTTTTATAGTTGTTGATAAGGGCATCGTATAAAAAGTAATTGGCGTTTAAATTGGTGAATTTTCTGTCGAATGCGCTTTCTATTATATGAACTCTGTTTCCTCTTTTTATGATGATTGCGCCGGCGACAACTTTGTTGTCGTCTTCTTTAAGTCCCTCGGTTGCAGTTATTATTTCGTTTTTAATCGTACACAACATAGCGTCACTAGCCATTTTTTGGTTCAGATCAGCCTCTTTGTTACTGCGGTGTAAAATCTCGTTATACAGTCCGTTTTTATCTAGTTCTTGTTCATATAGTGACTGGCTGTTTTTGATGAAATTTTCAAAATTTACACGGACTAATATGATTTCGAAGTCATCTTTAAATAAGTTCTGCATAGTTTTGTAATAAGAAATAGGGTGTGTTTTGGGCATTATATCGTATAATTCTTCTAATGCTTTGTCAGAATCTTTTTCGACAAATAGGCCTTTTCTCTTTGAGTTGCGTACCTTGTTTCTATGCGATTTTGCATATTTTTTGTCGTTTGCATTTTTAAGATCGATGTAGACGTTAAAACGGGGAGTTAAGGATTCAAAGTATAAGTTGTCTTTTAATTTGATAAAACCATAATTTTGTAATCTCTGTTTTAGTTGCATATTAGGGTTTTCTCTTTTTTCATATGTTTTATTATCGATTTCTGCTACGACGATCTCGGGATTGATCTTGATAAAAGCCATGTTTTTTTTGGCATAGAACTCTTTCACTTTTTCGATAAAAATTTTTACTAATTTTTCATCATAATAGTTTAATAGAAAACCTTTAGGAGCATATCCATATCTTATGCTAAGACTTATCTTTTTTCTAAGAATTAGGGAAGCTGCTTTTATAGTACCAGAATCGTCTATTAATCCTAAATAGTCATAGTTATATTTATGCTCGCCCATGAATCTCGCATATTCAACAGATTGCATGTAATTGTTAAGTGGGCTAGTTTTGGCAAATTCTTCAAATTCTTGAATCGTCAGTTCTTTTATTTTCACAAGAGTGCTCCTTTCTGAATAGAATATTATATCATATATATCGGTTTTTGTCACTTTTTTGTTTTTTTCGTGTCGTCGAAGAAAGGATCAAAAATTTTCAAAAAGTTATTGACACCTTAAAATCTATTGTGCTATAATCAATTTGTCACTTGAAAAAGTGTGGCGTATGAAACCTGGAGGAATACCCAAGTCCGGTTGAAGGGACTGGTCTTGAAAACCAGGAGGTCGGAAACGG
>CASRZA010000032.1 GCA_949439935.1 uncultured Bacilli bacterium | reverse complement strand
AATCAAGACATTGCGTACTTATATTGTGAGTATTTTTCTACGTTAAGTATATAATCAAACGGTTATAAATGCAATAAAAAATGCTAGCATTTTACTAGCATAATGTTAATGTTCGATTATTCAGCGGGAGTTTCGAATTCTTGGAGTTCGCCATTTTCAGTCAATATTTTATTAACTTTTTCGGTCGCATTATTTAAGTCATCTCCACACATTTTTGCTAACTGCATTCCCTCTGTAAAAAGTTCTATGGCTTGTTCGAGAGGTACAGAACCTGCTTCTAAGTTCTTGACGATTTTCTCAAGTTCTGTGATATTTTCTTCAAAACTCTTCTTTTTTGTTTCTTCTTCCATTTTTTAATTCTCCTTAATATCTTCTACTCGGGCGTTTACTTCGCCTATAGATAGTTTGATGTTTATTTTGTCTCCTTTTTTAAGACTTGTCGATTCTTTTATGATCTTGTCGTCTTTCGAAACGACTGAATATCCTTTCTTCAATATGTTCAAGGGATTCAATAGATCTAATTTGTTTAACAATAGCTCGTACGTTTGACCTTTTTTATTCGTGTATACACTGATACTAGATATCAACTTCGTCTTTAATAGGTTGATCTTTTCGCCGTCTTTTTCATAGAAAGAAAGCGGATTTTTGAGAACATATGCACTGGTGAGGGTTTCTAAACGCTTTCTATATAGTTCTAGTCTATTTAAAGTGATCGTCGACAGTTTGTCCATTAAAATAGATAACTTTTGCTCTTTAGCTTCGTAAAAAACGCTCGGATTTTTAAGTGTGTAAGAATTAGCTAAAGTATCTAACCTTTTTTTTAAGAAAGCGAGTCTGTTAGTCATTCCTGTCTGCATGCGTATTTTATAATTTTCGAGCAATCTAAATACGTCGACCATGTTTGGGACAGCAAGTTCTGCTGCGCCTGTAGGAGTCGGCGCCCTTAAATCTGCAACGAAATCGGCTATCGTGAAGTCTACTTCGTGTCCGACGGCACTTATGACAGGGATAGGACAAGCGAATATAGCACGTGCTACTATTTCTTCGTTGAAGGCCCACAAGTCCTCTATGGATCCTCCACCACGACCTACTATCAAAACGTCGAGATCATAATTTTCGGCCTTTTTTATGTTTTCGACTATGCTATTTTTAGCGGTCTCTCCTTGTACCAGTGCTGGGAAAAGGATCGTCTCCGCGATCGGGAATCGCCTTTTGATGGTGCTTAAGATGTCCCTTATAGCTGCACCTGTCGGTGCTGTGACGATTCCGATCTTTTTAGGATACTTCGGTATAGGTTTTTTGAGTTCTTTTTTAAATAGACCTTCTTTTTCGAGTTGAGCTTTTAGTTTCTCATAGGCAATATAGAGCTCCCCTATTCCGTCTGGTTGCATCTTAGTAACTACGATTTGATATTTACCCGAACCTTCATAGACCGTAACTTTACCTTCGACGAATACTTTAGTTCCATCTTTTGGCTCGAAATTTAAAGTGCTTGCATGAGTCGAGAACATGACGGCACTTATGACACTCGTCTCGTCCTTGATACTGAAGTAAAGATGTCCTCTAGTATGCATCTTCGAGTTCGATATTTCGCCTTTTAAGTAGACGTGTCCTAAGTGAACATCTGCTTCAAACTTTCTTTTTAAGTAATTATTAAGCGCACTTACCGTAATATAATTGGCCATTATTCGTGATCCTTTATATATTTATCTAAGACAGCATTTATCATCTTTCTGACTGCATCGTCAGAATACTTTTTGGCAAGTTCTATCGCTTCATTTATGACGACGATTTTAGGAGTTTCAGTGTAGATGAGTTCATATAGAGCCATTCGCAATATGTTCGCACCAGTGCGTTCTAATCTTTTTATATCCCATTCTTCTAGGTATTTGTTTGCTATTTCATCTAGGGAATCGCAATGCGTATTTACCCCGTATACGACCTCTTTTACGAATTCGTTGTCGATCTCTATGTTCTCTTTGATCACTTCGTCGACGTCACAGTCGAGTTTGCTTTGTTTATATATATCTAGCTGATAAAGAATGGTCATTATTTTGACTCTCAATTCGCTTCTTGTTAGTTGCTTCATATATTGTACCTCTTCTAACAAAATAAGACCAAATGGTCTATTTTGTAAATCGTGTTAGTCTATTGAAATTATTTTTACTTCATATGAGCCATTAGGGCTTTCGACACTTACGACATCGCCGACAGTCTTTCCGATTACTGCTTTGCCGATCGGAGACTCGTTGGAAATTCTACCTTCAAAAGGATTTGCTTCAGTAGAACCGACGATTTTATATTCTTCTTCGTCATCGTCTTCTAGATAGCAGATCTTTATAGTAGAACCTACTCCTATTTCTCCCTTTTTTGGTCCCTCGATTATCTTTGCGTTTTCGATCATGTTTTCAAGTTTTTTGATTCTAGCTTCCAGCTCTGCTTGGTCGCTTCGAGCAGCGTCGTAGTCTGCATTTTCCGATAAATCACCTTGCGCTCTAGCATCTTTGATAGCTTCTATAACTTGAGGTCTTTTAACTGTCTTTAATTCGTTTAACTCCTCTTCTAAGGCAAGAAAGCCTTCTGCTGTAAGTAAGCATTCCTCTTTTTTTGGCATAATTTATCACTCTTTCATCAATTAATTTAAATCAAAAAATTAAACCTTTGATTAGGCTGTCCTAATAATACTATCATTCTTTAAAAATGTCAAACATTTTTGTACGCATCATGCTTCCAACGTCACATTTACTAGGAACCTCAATCTTTACTATATCTTTAGGATGGTTGCAAATTTCTACGTCGTTTCCTTCCTCATCGGTCATTTTTTCGATCACGAATTCGATGGTTTCCATCGTCGGTCCGAAGATCTGAACCGTCTGTCCTAGCTTAAAGTAATTCCTTACTTCGATCAAAGCTGCATGTCCATCGCATTCTTTTATTAGGCCGAGAAAGTCTTGGTTAGACTCTTCTTTTCTTCCTACCCAGTATTGTTCTTTTTCTGTTGGAAGTCCATTATAGAACTGACTTACTGAATCTCGGTTGGCCACTCTATTTATGATATTCTCGGCATATTTAATATATTCGTCACTAAGTGTATTTGTTCTTATTTTATCGATTATTTTTCTATAGGTATGTAAAACTGTCGCGATATAGTAGATCGACCGCATTCGACCTTCTATCTTAAAGGAATTTACGCCAATTTCCATCATACTTTGGATGCTTGTTGCCATATTTAAATCTTTAGGCATCATTTCGAATTCTCGGTCTTTATCATCTTTGAAACTCCACCGACATACTTGAGCACAACCTCCTCTATTTGAATCTCGATTTGTCATGTAGTTGGACATCACACATCTGCCACTCATGGAGGTACACATAGCTCCTTGGATAAAGCACTCTAAATCTAATCCTGTCTCTCTTTTTATCCTCGTGATGTCAGCAATCGATGCTTCCCTTGCCAGCACGACGCGAGCGACACCTTGTTCTTTATAGAATTTTGCAGCCCGCGAGTTTAAAGTGCTCGCTTGGGTGCTAAGATGTATTTCGAGATCGATATCGCAGTTTTTTATCGTTTCGATCACGATCGGATCGCTCACTATTACAGCATCTACTTTTATCTCACTCAAAAACGACAAGTATTCTTCTAATCCATCTAAGTCTTCGTTATGGAAGACGATGTTGACTGTGACATAAACCTTTTTTCCTAAGGAATGAGCGTAGTCGACACTTTCTTTGAGTTCTTCGTTCGTAAAGTTGGTCGCGTTCGCGCGAAGTCCGAAGCTTTTACCACCTAAGTAGACAGCGTCTGCACCATATAAGAAAGCGAATTCTAGGCGTTCTCTATCTCCTGCGGGGCTCAACAATTCTATCATTTTAAGTCACCTACTTTATATACGGTTTTCTTCTCTAAAAAACCTTTCGTACTTTCTAAAAGGTCCTTTCCTCTAAGTGCTTCGATAATTGTAGAAGCGTCTAGGAAATTTGAGTCTATGAGATAAAATCTGATCTTGTCTTCAGCTAGGGTACTTGCAAATTCTCGTATGTCTATATGTTTCGTATCGAAAACTGCCGTACCATATGCGTTTTCGACGAGATTAAACGATCCGTCCGCGTTTATTATATCCACTTTTAGTTGACATTTTGGGTCTTCTTCGAGATATTTGTAATAATTTGTGACTAAGGTTCGTCGCGAATACATTATCATAGGAAAAAGGAAGACTGGAATTACGAGAGGTTTGGTCGCTTCTTTTATGATCGTTTCTATCTCCTCTTTTGTGATGTCAGTCGAGATTACTAGACTGTCGAACATTTTTAGCCAGTAGTTGATCGTTTTAAAGTTATTGTTTAAATGATTTTGAAAGTTTATCAGTTCAAAACCTTTGTCTTTTAGCTCGTAGAATAGTCCCGTATCTTCGACGATGAAACCTTTCACATTAGAAGGTATCGTCAAATTCAAAAACGAGTCGATGTCGTCGTCAGTGAGCAGTCTATTAACTAGGACATATGCTGGTACACCGGTTTTAGCGATCTCTTCGAAACTAAAATCTGTGTAGCCTATCGAAAAACCTTTAAGTGGAAAAAGAAAGTTAGATATTCCTAACTTTTTGTAACTCTTAAGATCTTCTAGATCGCTGACATTAAGTAATATTTTTTCATTTTTCATCTTTTTTATAACTTATACTAAGCCCATCGCCTATATCGTAAAACTTAGTCGTAAACTCCTGATTAGTTTTTAAAAACTCGATGTAGTCTTCTATCTTTGAAACTAGACTATTTAAATTTTTTGACATATCTTCTGTCCTGTTGCCGACGAGACCATGAAAATTGATATTATCTGTTATGATCACTCCTCCTGGGCTCAAATAATGGCTGAATTTCTCAAAAAACTTGATGTATTGTCCTTTGGCTGCGTCTATGAAGATCAAATCGTATGTTCTTCCGACTAGATTGACTTCAAGGGCATCTTGGAAGACTATCTCGATCTGCTTTTCTAATCCACATTTTTTGACGTTTTTAAGAGCTTCCATGTATCTTTTTTCATCTCTTTCGATCGTCGTGAGTTCGACCCCTTCGCTTGCAGATACCATCAAGATTCCACTGTACCCAATCGCAGTACCGAGTTCTAGTATTTTTTTTACGTTGTTCAATTTGATGTACTTCATTATGAATTTTATAGAATCCTTCTCTATAATGGGAACGTTATGCTCCTTTGCATACTTTTCCATCTCAATTATTGTTTCTTTCATTTAAAAATCACCAACATGTGAATTATATCATACTTGGCGATTTAAATCAATTTACACGATTTTTTACATCAAAGATAGACGTTTCGCTTCCATATTATCGTCGACTACTTCTAAAAGCTGGTTCGCATATACGGGCGTCTTTAAAATGTGATGAGTCGAAGTTATAATTCTGCTCTTAGGCATTTTAGGAACACGGGAATCGAACTCTTGTTGAGATTCGAGCGAGACTAGTCCGTCCGATGAGCCACCATATATCAATTTATCGAGGATAAACATTCCTAATTCGTCGAAATTTCCTGCTCGCATCGTCTCTTTGAAAGTATCGTCGCCGATTTTGGTACAGATGTTTTCAAAGTGGACAACTCTATTAGAACCAACGATGTTTCTTTCTTGAAAGATATTCTCGAGGAATGAGCTGTCATAATAATTAAGAAATCCTTTCGGTATTCCTTCTGGCAATGAAATGTCTAATTCCATATGTGAACAGCTATGTTTATCATAGTAATAATGCATGATTTCGTCGACAACTTTTTTACTCATCGCATTTTGACCTATTCTCGCTGTTACCAGTTTAGAAACTTGTTCTTGGAAGAGAAGTGGCCCTGCCACAAGAGCACCTTTATATGGCGCGGAGACGCTGTAAATGCGCGTTTTGCTTCTGGCTTCGGGACTCACTAGGTATTTTGCCATATCGAAGGCAATCAGACCACACTTCGATAGACCTATGAAATTGACAGTTATCGTATATTCTTTTTCAGCTATACTGCTAATTAAAGAGGCCGTCATTCTACTTTGCTCTTTTAAAGGCGCATCTTGATCGACGAGCCAGAGACCGATCCTATAGTTTTGGTTTCTTTTTTCAAAGTAATTGATAACATTTGTGATGCCGATTTTATCTGCATCTACAGTTTCTCCATCTCGACTATGATTATCCAGTCTGCATCCATCTGCGATGATAATATAATTTAAACCTTTATTTTTATCGTGGATGATATTACCGAAGTCTACAAGCGTCAAAGCCTTGCCCTTTCTTGCATCTTTTTCGCTCGTTTCGGTCCAAATGCCCTTTTTTATATCCCATTTAAATACATGTCTTACATTTCCCATAGCCTCATATCCCCTTTTTTATATTGAGAAGTATTCTAGACTAAAAATTAGGATTTGTCAACTAATTTTCAAAGTATTCCGACTTCTCTGCTTGTCAAAAGGAAATTGGAATAAATTTTTCCGCTTATGTCTATAAAAATTTAGGACATTTTCAAAAACTATTGACAGTATTCTGATAAATTTTCTTTATTTTTCTTTTGGAATGTATTAAAAAAAGAACTTTAATTTGCTAAAAAAGTTCTAATATTCGTACCAGAGACCTTCGCTTCGCAGTTTGTTCACCGTCGCGTCATGTTCTTGGTTCGTCTTATTGAAATAGGTTTTACCGTTTTTGTCAGCGACAAAGAAGTAATAATTGTGTTCGGTCGGCTCCAAAGCAGCCTTTAGAGATTCAAAACTTGGGTTGGCGATCGGCCCTACTGGAAGTCCACTTACACAGGTACCTCGCGTATTATAACCATTACAAGAGTTGAGGTCTGATTTGGTTAGATCGACGCTGAAATCTTTGTTGACGGCATAGTACGTCGTCACATCACTTCCTAAAGCCCAGCCGGCTGTTAACCTATTATAAAATACTCCCGCGACTCCCTTTCTATCGTCGCTTCGAGCACCTTCGAGTTCGACGATAGAAGCAAGTGTCATGATCTCGTGAATTGAGTATTTATTTTGTTCAATAGCATCGTGAAAGCCAGACAACTTACTTTCGGTGTTATCGAGCATCTTTTCTATTATCCCTTTGATCGTCACGTCTGAATTAAACTCGTATGTGTCGGCAAAGAGATAGCCCTCTAAAGGGTGATATATCTTGGCATTTAGGACAGCGTCAGTTAAACAGTCGTATTTTTCTATGAGACTTTTTACATAGTTCTCGTCATCCATAATTTCTAAGACTTCTTCTTTAGTAAATTCGAAATTTTTGGCTATAACGTCTGCAATATAAGTGAGTCTCTTTCCTTCGACGAACGTCACCCACATCGTATCTCTAGTCACTTTGCCTTCGATTAACGCTTTGAATATCTCTTTGGCAGTCATGCTTTTGGTTAAAATGTAAGTTCCTGCCTGAGGGTCGCCAGGATTCAATTTGGTGTATATCTTCATCGTCAAATCTGATTTGATTAAACCTTCTTTTTTTAAGTTTTTTATTATCGTACTGGTCGATTCTCCTGGGTGTATCGTAAATGTGATGTTCTCTTTCGCATCTTTGGAAACTGCTCCTAGGCTAAGTTCGTAATAAACCGTTGCCGAAATTGTTCCAATTAGCAAAAAAGCGAAGAGGCTTACTATTATAAGAATAATGCTTTTTTTCTTCATAATTAGTTGTTCTCTTCTTGTCCGTTCATAGATTCTCTAATGATCTGTTTTTGTGCACTCGCCAAGACGCTTTCGATCATGTTCCATTCTTCGTCTGTAGTGACAGGATTTAAGTCGAGGCTTTTACCAGTTGGATCATAATGACTCGCGTATGTATTTATATTCCCATCGTCAGTCATCGTATGATCAGTATAGATCATATAGTTTGAATTAAATTCATCTGATGCGATGGTCATCATAACTTCGCACTCTACTTGCTCGCCCTTCTCGTTTTTCATTATGAAAACGTTTTTGTTTTGTGTAACGGCATTTCCATAGTCTTGAGATTTTCCGTTTTCACTTAAATTATTTGTATTCAAATTTTCTTTGTCGTTCATTTTATTCTTTTCCTTTCATTTTTAAATACGTATTTAGTATCACACTTGCAGCCACTGCATCTATGTGCTCGTGTCTTTTTTTTCTACTCATGTCAGCGTCTAACAGATATCTTTCTGCTTCGACTGTCGATAGCCTTTCATCTACCAGTTCTACTGGTATCGCAAAGTTTTTTTCTAAAAACTCTTTAAATTCGATGCTCCTAGTACTTGCAAAACCTAACGAATTGTCCATATTTTTAGGTAATCCTAACACGAAGACCTCGACATCATAATCTTCGACGATATTTTGTAGTGGTTTCTTAAGTTCATCGTAATTCTTAAACTTGAGTGTTTTGTGTGGATTTGCGATTAGTCCGAGGCGATCGCTTAGAGCCGTCCCCAGAGTCTTCGTTCCTAAGTCTAGTCCTAAACATCTCATTTTATATAACTCTTCAATAAAGTTTCTATTATCTTTGCTCTATCTAAACTCGTTATCTTCTTACGTGAGTCCTTGTAACTAGAAATATAGCCGGGATCGCCACTCAACAAGTATCCTACGAGTTGATTTATAGGATTGTAACCTCTTTCCTCTAAAGCGTCATATATCTCTAGTAGCGTCTTTTGAACTAACGTAGTTTCGAGTTCCTCGACGTTGAATAATCTCGTTTCGTACATACTTCTCACCTCTCGATAATTATAATTTTAGCAAAAGTTATAAGTTTGTACAAGTGTTTAGTTGCTATTTTCAATTTTTACTAACACCTCGCGAGGTTTAGAACCATTTTGAGGTCCAACTATGCCTCTTTCTTCTAGTAAGTCTACTATTCTTGCGGCACGGTTATACCCGACTTTAAATCTTCTTTGTAAGAGACTAGCGCTTACTTTTCCGGTTTGAACAGCAAATTCGACGACTTGGTCATATAGTGGATCGTCGTAGTCCTCACTAGGACTATTTTCTCCTGCTAAGTGGCTATCTGGAATCTCTTCTAACATCTTGTCGTACGATGCCATTTGTTGAGAACAGACATATTTGATAACTCTTTCGACTTCATCGTCAGAGATAAAGTTACCTTGGACACGTTCTGTGACACTTGCTCCCATCGGGAAGTAGAGCATATCTCCTTTACCCAACAATTTTTCAGCACCTTTCGCATCGAGGATCGTTCGCGAGTCGATCTGACTTGCTACCGCGAATGCGATACGAGAAGGGATATTCGCTTTTACTACTCCAGTTATGACGTCAGTAGATGGCCTTTGTGTAGCGACGATTAGATGTATTCCTGCGGCACGTGCCATTTGTGTGATACGCATTATAGAATCTTCAACTTCCTTGCTCGCGACGACCATCAAGTCTGCCAACTCATCGATGATGACGACTAGGAAGTACATGTGTTTTTCTACTTCCATACCAGCTTGGGCGTTTTGTTTATCTACCCATTCGTTGTATCCTGCAATATTTTTTACTCCCTTTTCGCTGAAGAGGTCGTACCTCTGTGCCATCATCAAAACTACTTTTTGTAAAGCGGCACTGGCCTTTCTAGGATCAGTGACGACAGGCCATAATAAATGTGGAATCCCATTATAATTCGAAAGTTCAACTTTCTTTGGATCTACTAAAACGAGTTTTACTTCGTCTGGTCTTTTAGTCATCAAAATCGTCGCAATGAACGAATTTATACAGACGGATTTACCAGAACCGGTCGATCCTGCGACTAGCAAGTGTGGCATCTTCGAGATGTCGGCCCATTTGATTCGTCCCATGATGTCTTTTCCTAATGCGACGGGGATTTTAGCATTTTCTATTTCCTTTGTAGGTCTACTCAGGACTTCCCGAATCGGAACGGGAGTTACTTTGAGGTTAGGTATCTCTATTCCGACGGTACTTTTTCCTGGAATAGGCGCTTCTATACGCACATCTTTTGCTGCGAGTGCCAAAGCGATCTCTTTATCTATACTCGTGATCCTGCTGACGCGTGTACCTGCTTTAACTTCGACCTCGAATTGAGTTACGGCAGGTCCCTCGTGGATCTCGACGACGCGACCGCTTATTTGGAAGTCGTTTAAAACCCTTTCTAAGGATGCTTTGTTTGTCTGTAGGAATTCAGTCGAATTTACTTTTCCTTGCGACTTAGGTTTGTCGAGGAGTTCTAAAGACGGCAGGACATAATTTTTATTTTCTGTAGGTTCTTCATTTGAGGTGTCGATCTTTACAGGAGGTTCTGGCGTCATGTTCATCGTCATCTGTTCTTCGTGTTTATTTTGCGATTCTCCTAAAAGTTCGCCCATATTAGAATATACTTTGACGTTTTCTAGCGATTCAGTCATTATAGTGTCTTCTACGCTTCTACCATGCAACTCCTCTTTGTTACGTCCGAATAGAGGTTTTCTTTTGCGTGGTTTTTCTTCTTCTTCGTCTTCTTCCTCCTCGTCTTCATCTTCTTCGTCAGATTCTGGAATACGAACTTTGTTCGCGAAGCCTCTAAACATATCTATGACGTCTCCGATGCTCAAATCGAAGCATAAGATTATCCCTAGTAAAGCAACCACGATTAAGACGATCTTCGTTCCGTCAAAGGCAAAACACTTCGTCAACGCAACTGTGAAGACAGCCCCGATTATGCCTCCACCAGAGTTAGCGGTATAATTTATGATTCCGGCATCCATAAATGTGTCGATAGTATTCGAAATGATCTTTACTCCATCTAAATTTTCTTTCACTGCATATTCCATATGAGAATATACGAGCGCGGCTATTATTATCATGTATATGCCTATGAGCCGTATCGTAAAATACTTAGGAGATTTTCTCTTTATGAGCATGTAAACACCGGTTAAAAGGCACGCTAAAAGAACTACTACGTACCAAGTTCCCATAAGGAAAATGGCAAAACCTTTGATGACGTTTCCAACTGGTCCAAATCCGCCAAAACCCATGATTGCGATGAGAACTAATAATACTCCCCAAAGTTCAGCAGCGTATGAATCGTTCTTTTTTGTACTCGTTTTACTTGTCTTTTTCTTTGCCATAACCTTCACCATATTAATTATATAATAAACCATTTTTTTAGTAAAGTGATTTTACATTATCTGGGCGTATCAAAAGTGTAAATAACTCAAATGTTGTCTAATCTAAGAAAAAACTCAGAACTTAATTTCGAGTTTCAAACGTTTAAATCTTTTAATAGTTCTATCGGGCTAGCATCTTTAATTTTTTTCTTCGCTAAAATGACGAGTATGAGTGATAAAAATAGCACCGCGACATAGATCGAAAGTATCTTTGAGACGGCGAAAGATAAAAGAACAACTTCGAAATAAAGATATCTACTTAATATCCGAGTTACGATCATATTGACGACTACACTCATAGATATGGCCATTAGAAAAGCAAATGATCCGAGTGATATGATCTCGACGAAAAAGGTTGCCATGATCTTACCATCGTGTATTCCCAAAGATTTTAAGAGTGCAATTTCACGCCTATGAAAATCGATGCTATTTAAAAGATAGTTCTTAAGATATATCGTCGAAATGATCGCGAAGATGATAGCAGGTATTATGAAAAGGATAGAAGTCAATGTAAATATCGACTCATAGTCTATCAAAATTCTGCTGTGAGTGGTATTGACCGTCACAGGAGCCTCTTTTAATTTGAAAGTGTCGAACACCCCTTTAATGATCGAAGGATCCTCATTCTTAAGTAGAACGACCGCTGGAATGAGCGTTTTGTCGAGAGACTCAGCGAGAGACGAGACGTTTATATAGATCGATTTATCTTCAGATATCGCCTTGATTTTAAGACTTACTTCTTCTGTTGGCCGATTTCTAGTTTGATCGACGAAGTAAAGAATAATGTTTGTCCCGATTGCTTCGTCTTCAGAGATGTCGTATTGTCGAAGAAGTTTTGAATTGACTACTATTTCCCCTTTTGAAACGATCGTCTCGTCACGGCTCAACTTTATGCCACTAATAAGATCTTTTAGTTCTCCGTCTTTTTTTGGCAACACCATAGTATTGGTTTTCAAAGTCGGTAGAGCGTCGCTATAGAGTTCGAAAAATTCTTTTTTTACGTAGATGTATTTAGCTCGACCAGATATTATATTACCAAAAAGTGTCTTTTGGACAGTGTATTCGGAACTGTTCTTTAAATTTTCAAAATCGTATAAATTCAAATCGAAGATTCCGACTACTTCGACCCCTTTCGTGCCGAGTAGTATTTTTCTTTTCTCGGCAAGTAATTTTTCTAAACTTTGAGGCTTATAAGATTGTCCATCGAAGTCTATAACTCCAAATTCGACGAAGCGTTCTGCTAGATAAGAAGAAATTGCGATCTCGTCGGCATTTGTAGGAAATCGGCCATAGTCTACTCCGTCTAAAGCCTCGATGTCAAAGACCGTCGGAGTGTAATCATAATAAGGTTCAAAATACATGTTGTAACCCATCGGATTGGCATTGGCACTTATGAACTTCAGCTGTTTGCCGTCATCTAACAACATTGAGCCTGTATATAATGAATCCTTTAATTTATCGTCTTGGTACAGAGAATCTATATCGTCGTCTAATAGAGGTCCTTGAGAAGAACCGTTAGCAAAAAATATAGTTCTATCTTTTTCTCTAATGGCCGTATGATAGGCAATGTCGTTTATCGAAGTCGACAAAAAGATCAGCCCTGTCATTGCACAAAGAATAGAAATCGATAGAAGAACACTGCTCAATATAAGTTTCTTTTTATTAGTAAAAAAGTTTTTAAACGCAAATTTAAAAGGTGCAAATTTGCTCTTGTATTGATGAGATGAATTCGCTTTTTGAGGAACGCTTCTTTCGTGATATTGTGATATCTTCCCGTTCGAAATCACGATTTCGATGTCAGCTTCAGGTACAACTGATAAATCGTGTGTAATCAGAATTATAAGTTTTTCATGGCTCAACTTTTTTAAAAAGGCCATTATGACTCTTTTAGATTCATAGTCTATGGAGGCCGTCGGTTCGTCGGCGATGATAATTTTAGGATCTTTGAGGATCGCTCTTGCTATGGCGACACGCTGTTTTTCTCCGCCTGACAAATTTTTAGCCTTTTCTTTTAACAGATCGGAGATTTTCAGAAAGTCAGCAAGTTTTTTTATGGAGTCATCGTCTTTTATGATCTTCAAATTGTCTTCGACAGTCATATTTTCAAATAGATTGTAGTCTTGAAAGATAAATCCAACGTTTTCTTCTCTATACTTGCACAATTTTTTTTCTGGCGATTTGGATAATGTTAGTTCGCCTATTTGAATAGTACCCTCAGTAGGTATATCTAGAGCTCCTATTAAATTTACGAGAGTCGTTTTTCCCGATCCGTTCTCGCCTTTTAAAAAGACTAATCCGGTAGCGGGAAATTCTAAGTTTATCCCATCGACAACTATTTTATCACCATAATTCTTTGATACATTAGTCAATTTTATCATCAAACGATACCTACTTTCTATACCGAAGCCTTTTTCATAAGTACTTCTGGACTAGTTCTCTTTATTTTACTGTAGCAAATAACTGATATGACTCCTCCTAAGACTACGGAGACTAAAATTATAGCTAAAATTAAGAGGGCATTAAATTCGACAAAGTTGACTTTAAACGACATGATCTGTGAGACAGTCCAATTTATCACTAACCGTATGCAAATGAACGCTATCAAAGCATATAAATAAGAAAGAACCAATATTCCGAACGTCTCGAATAAGAAGACGAGGGAAATATTTCCATCGAAGACGCCGAGAGATTTTAATATAGAGATCTCCCTCTTGTGACTATCTATACTATCTAAAATTTGGTTGGAAATGCTCACCACAGTGACGATCGTCAATATTACTGATAAACCTATAAAGAAATAGATCAATATTGAGAAAAATTCTTCGACGCTTTCATAGTTGTTGCTGTAATTGGTCGACATATTTTGAATGTAGTATTTTCCCTTGAAATTTAACAACATATCTCTAAGTGTATTCTCATCGGATTCGTGGACGACAAACTTAGAAACTTCTTTAGTCATCTTAACTACGTCGTAGACGTCTTGATCGCTCAGGTAGATATTTCCATCTTCGGAAACACCCTTTATTGTTAGATTCAAAGTGTCGTATGTGTACCCCTGGTTGATCCTAAGTTCGACGGTTTTTCCAACACATTCCTCTAAGTCGATCTCTTCGCTTTGTAGAAGCAGTTCGTTGGCGATTATTTCGCCGGGTAAAATCTGTTCTAAAGTCGAACTATCTCTAAGAACGACAGGCGCCCGAAAGAGTTTAATACTCTCTTTTGGATAATCGACAGAATTATAATCGCTACTATAAAAAGTTAGTTCTTTAAAAAGCGGAATGTTTTCGAGTTCGATACTATTTTCCTTTTTTAATTCGAAAAAATCCTCGACCGCGTAGACATAACTACCCGAGTTGATCGCTAGATTTCTAAAAAATTGAAATTTAATATTATCGTTGGATTTTTTCTTATATTTCTCATACTTTTGATAATTCGATTCGACTATACCTGAAATGTGAACTTTTTGACTACCTATGAGAATTTCTTTTTTATCTTCGATGAGAGAATTGAAATCTTTAGGTTTATAGACCCCCCCATCACTAGAAAGAACACCATATTGAATGATCGCCTCGGCAATATATGAGGTAACTGCGATCTCGTCTACCGAATTCGGTATCGTTCCATAATCCACTTTTTCTAAGTCGCTCGCTTTAAAAAACGTCGGATGTACCTTAGGACGAAAATAAGGTATGTCGATGTCGGTGGGATAATTTATCGCAAGTGACACCATATTATCTCCCTGATATATGCTATATCCTGTCTCGATCGGATTTTTGGAGATTTTATTTTTTTCGAGATATTCGTAAGAGTTTTCGCTAGTTATTCTTTCGTCAAAACTCGGTGTCTCGAAATAGACCCAATCGTCTTTCTCGAGGGACATCGTCTTTACTTGTAATCCCACGAAATCGATAGTCCCTATTGTAAAGGCAAGCATGACAAAGACAAAAGATAGTATCAAAAAAATCGAACTTCTCACAAACTTTTTTCGATTTACAAATGTGTTCTTGAACGCAAAATTTTTAATGTCAAAGCGATTCTTGTTCAAAGGGATCGTGTTATCTTCTACACATGCAACTAGTTGCTGTGTTTTTATTACTTCACCGTCTTTTAGTTCTATAGTCATGTCGGCATATAATGAGGCGTTTTCTAAATCGTGAGAAACGACTATCACCAACCTATCACGGCTCAAAGCTTTTAGTAGTTTTATTATTTCTTCTTTTGATTCGTAATCTAGAGAAGCCGTCGGTTCGTCAGCAAGAATTATCTTAGGATTTTTAATAATCGCTCGAGCAATCGCTACTCTCTCTTGTTCACCTTTAGAAAGTAAATCGGCCTTTTTGGGTAGAAGGTCTTGTATTTTGAGAAATTCTGCTACTCTTTGAAAATTTTTTTTTCCGAGAATATTTAAGTTTTCTTCTATAGTTAAATCGTCGAGAAGGTTGTTATTTTGAAAGATAAATCCTACATGGCTCTCTCTATATTTTGAAAGTTCTTTTTCGTTTCGAGAAAGTTCTACGCCATCGATCGTAATTTTGCCTTTATTAGGTGTGTCCAAAGCGCCTATCAGGTTCATAATTGTCGTCTTGCCCGAGCCATTTTCTCCACTTATCAGGACTAATCCTTTATTTGGCAACGTTAGATTTATATTATTTAAAGCCGTTTTCCTACCATATATTTTTGTCACACCTATAATTTCGATCATCTCAACTGCCCTCTATTCTAGTCAAATTATAGCATAGCTTAAAATAAAAGTATATAAAAAGAACCATTAAGGTTCTAGATCGAATCGACGTTGACTTTAATCCTTCTGAGTTTCTGTTTGTATGCACAGGCGTTTATAAGTACGCGAATCGCTTTGATAGTCGCGCCAGATTTGCCTATGACAGTAGCCATATCGTCATTGTGAACAATTATCTCTAAAATTAGAGTTCCATCTTCATCTGTAAAATCTTGGATTTTTACTATATCAGGATTTTTAACTAGTCCCATTATCAATTTATCGGTAAATTCTTTTACTACATCCATAATTATTTACCAGATTCTTTTTTATTTTTGAATTTAGACCATGTACCAGACTTAGAAAGTAAGTTTCTTACTGTATCAGTTGGTTGTGCTCCAGCATTTAGCCATTTAAGGGCTAATTCTTCATTCACTTTGATTTGCTCAGCTTCTTTTCCTACAGGGTTATAAGTTCCAACAGTCTCTATAAATCTTCCATCTCTTGGACTTCTAGAGTCTGCTGCGACTATTCTGTAGAAAGGTTTTGCTTTTGCACCCATTCTTTTTAATCTCAATTTAACTGCCATATGTGTCCCTCCATTTCGTCATATAAATGATATCATAGAGAAAAATATAAGTCAACCTTTTTTGGTTGACTCGTGTTTACTGCTTACTTACTTATCTGAAATGGATCACTCGCAGTTCCTGTTCCTTCGAATTGATTCAAGTATTCAGGCTTGAGATTTATTACTGGAGCGACTGCACCGATGTTATGGACGAGGCGGTAGTGCAGATTGCCATTCTCACCGAACACACTAGCATAGCTACCGCTGAAATAGTAAGGCGAGAACGACCAGTACCAACTTCCTTTGTATAGGTAATAACTTTGGTTTGTCGTTCCGTATTTTCCACTTCCTGCTG